>JBKKAT010000634.1:0-3946 GCA_046714535.1 Acidobacteriota bacterium
TGTGTATTCACCAAAGCGTCCCGGGCATGGATTGCCCATTCACCATTGTGGCCGCTTAGTGGGAATCCAATTCGCGGATAAAAATTGTTATCGGCATGAATTTGCAAATCAAAGCGCCGGAAGCGGAGATTGTAATTCAGACCCAGCAGGTACTTCCACGAGTCATCCTGTTGCAGAAGCTCTTCCTGATAAGCGACGTAAACTTTTTTTACGTTGCGGCGCGGGATCGGATAAACATCAAGCCTAAAAGTGTTACCGGCCATCCATTCGGCCAGCGCCGGATCAACCTTGCGATGCACAATTTCTTCAAAGGCGCGACGCGCTTGCTCGCGTTCAATCACCACGGAATGCCGCAACACGTCACCGAAATACAAGCCAACATCTGTGAGAAGGGCCCGTTCCGGCAACGGGAAAAGGAATTCACCGCGAAGATCCTGATCTTTTTCGTTCTTGTAGGTAAGAACCAATTCCGTTTTTGCAAGATGACCGCGTATGGTAACGGTGACCGATAAGTCGATCAGCGGAAGCGCGTAAGATTTATCGGAACGCTCTACACGAAGCTCCGGCACTTTCGCATCGGCCAAAAGGGACAAAGAAAGAAACAGACAGAAAAACACTGGCAAGCGATTCATAGCTCCTCCAAAACAATTCAATACTTTCCGGATCCGGAAAATGCTGATCGGAGCATCTTACTAATCTATACGTTCTACGGATTGAGCAAATCGCATGCCAGAACTGACTCGACGTGGCTGTGTGTGCCCGGTACGAAAAAATGGAATAGGGAGCGCCGGCTTTAGCCCGGCTAAGGTAAGATGCCCATACGCCGCAACAAGTCTGAAAATCTTGGATCGGAACGGAGAGGATCATAGAGCGGCTCAGCGGCCAAACTGAAAATGTCCGTGTCGTGTGCTTCAAAAGCGATCTCGAGCCAGTGGAACGCTTCCTCTACTTCGCGCAACGCAATGTGAATGAACGCTATCCCGCAAGGCGAAACGTAGCTTTGACGCGCTTGCTCTTTCAATTCTGCCAGCAGACTACGCGCTTGCCCGGTCTCGCCCGATTCGGCAAATGTGTGCGCCAGGAACCAGGTTGGTTCCAGACTAACCTGGTTGAGCTTTTTCGCGTGTTGGAACTCATCAATGGCCTCTCTGTACATCTTTTTTTGTGCGTACGCGCGTCCTAACAAAAGTCTTGTCAGAAAGAATATCGAATCCAATTCTAAAAGTTGTCCCGCTTGCTCGATCGCTGCATCGTACTGCCGGGCGAAGTAATACGCTTCTGCCTGCATGATGTTGATAATCAACGATAGAGGATCGAGCACTCTGGCACTCCTGGCTTCGGCGATGCACTGATCCAACCGGCCCATAGCGAGAAAATATTCCGAGTACCAGTGATGCACCGAAGCATAGCCGGGATTGAGTTCGATCGCTTTTCTAAATTCTTTTTCCGCCTGCTTCCATTCCCAGTTGTGCAGCATCGCATGAGCCAATGAAGCATGAGCTTCGCCCAGACCATCATCAATGTTCAAAGCCATTTTTGCAGCGGCCTTTGCTTTGGAAAATTCGTCGTAGGGCAGCGCTTGCCGGACCCCCAACAGAGTATAAGAGTCAGACAATCCCGAATACGCGGAAGCATAACCGGGATCCAAATCAATCGCTTGCTTAAAGTATTCCAGTCCCTTCTTGAGCGCATCCGTTGTTCGCTTGTTCCAGAAGTGTCTTCCCTTAAGATTGGCTTGATACGCTTCAATGTTTTCGGTATCCCGTTTCCGTAAGCGTCCTTTTTCTTCGTGACTCAATTTGAGTCGCAAATTTTCAGCGATCTCTGCTGCGATCTCTTCCTGCACGTTAAAAATGTCCGGCATCTTCCGGTTATACGTTTCACCCCACAGCTGCGAATCAGTTCCGACATCGATCAGCTCTGCGCCGATAACCAGGCTCTCCTCTACCTGCCGGACTCTGCCCGTCACCACTGCCTGCGCATGAAGTGCGCGGGCGATTTCCTGCGGAATCTTATCCCAGCCTTTATACCGAAAAACCGTGCTGCGCGCGATCACCCGCAGGTCTGCTAAATGAGAAAGCGAATTGATGATGCTTTCTGTAATACCATCGCTCAGGTATTCCATTTCCGGATCGCCACTGGCGTTGTGAAACGGCAGTACTGCAAGCGAAGTGATCAGTTTGCGTTTGCTTCGAACGCGCGAGGGCTTAGGGGCATCCACCGTTTTAGAACTTTGAGGCGATTCAACGTTCCGGAGCAAATCCGAAAACTGCGGGTCCTGGCGAAGTTCGTCGAATACCGGATCGAACCGCAGCCAGACCAACCAGCTATCCCATTCCACCAAAGCCCGATGCAGCCATTCGAAGGCCCGTTCCCAATCGCGAAGCCCCACATGAATTGCTGCAATCCGGTAGGGTGACACATACGTTTGACCGGAGAGTTCGATGAGTTGATCCAGCACACGCCGCGCTTCGTCCTCATTTCCTGCTACGGCATGAGCATGCCCCAACAATGCTATGGGCAAGATGCTTCTTCCATCCGGAGCAACTGCCTTTTGAAATTCCGCGATGGCCTGCGTATACATCTGTTTTTGTTCATAAGCGAGACCCAGTTTCCAATGCGCGTAGGCAAAGTTCGGATCCATCTCCAGTGTTTTCTTGCTTTCCGCGATCGCCTTGTCGTACTGCCGCAAAAGATAGAAAAGTAATCCCACATCGGAATTGATGGTCAGGGATAGCGGCTCCAGCTCGTGAGCGCGAATCACTTCACGAACGCCTTCCTCCAAACGGCCCGTGGCAACAAGACAGATAAAACCGTACCAGTGATGGGCGGTTGCGTAGCCAGGCTTCTGCTCCATGCTTCGCTTGAATTCTCTTTCGGCAGCGACCCAATCCCAGGAATATTGCGCAAGGCAAAACGCCAGTGAGACCCGCGCCTCGGCAAGCGTCTCATCAATCTCCAGCGCCTTTGTCGCCGCTTCACGTGCTTTCGGATACGCCTCGCGCGGCGCCATTGCGGCGATTCCAAATGCGCCCAGAATGATGTACGAATCGGCCAATCCCGCGTACGCAAGCGCGTATAGCGGATCTATGTCGATCGCTTGATTGAAGTATTCAATTGCTTTCCGCACATCCTCAGCCGTCCGTTTGTTCCAGTAATAGCGACCTTTGAGATAGGCGTGATAGGCCTCGACATTTTCCGTGGGACGCCTCGCAAGTTTCTTCCTTTCCGGATCGGTCAATCTCAGCAAAAGTTTTTCAGAAATTTCTCTGGCGATGTGCCCTTCAATCGCAACAACATCCGATAAGGGAAGACGGTATTGTTCACCCCAAAGATGTGAACCGTCGGCTGCATCGATAAGTTCGGCTTTTATGATGAGCTCCTCTTCCAGTTGATGGACTCTTGCAATCAATACTGCGCTCACCCCAAGCTCGCGCCCAACTTCACGAGGGTCAACATGCCGGTTCTTAAATCGCGAGACCGTGCTCCATGCCATCACTCGAAGCTTGGGAAGCTGCGACAACATGCCGATGATGCTTTCACTGATTCCATCCCTCAAATATTCCATTTCCGGGTCAGCCGTGCCGCTGACTTCCGGCAAAACGGCAAGCGAATCGATCCTCTTTCGCACGCGTCTTCTGTGCGAACCGCTATCCGGTCGCTTCAGGGTTTCCGTTTTCGCGACGCGCGTCATCTGCCTGTCCCAATCCAGGCGTTGTTTCAACTGTTTCAGGTCGACCAGCAATTCCCTGGCGCTCTGGTACCGTTTATCCCTGTCCTTGCGCAATGCAGTTTGGATGATCCAATCCAACGTTGGAGGAACTTCCCGATTCAATTGAGAAACGGCGAGCGGCTCGATTGCGAGCAGATTTGCAATCGTGTCCGCGTGCGTTTGTCCGGCGAAGGGAGGTTGCGCCGTGAGCATTTCAAACATCACAACGCCCAT
>JBKKAT010000635.1:0-2871 GCA_046714535.1 Acidobacteriota bacterium
TCTTTCATTCCATTATCTATTTCCTTGGAAGTTTTTTGCCTTTTGAACTCTATACGGTGATCCGGAATCAAATCGTGCAACTGGCGGCTCTGGAGAAGGGTGGCATTCTGGTCTTTGCGATGACTTCCACGATCTGGACCACCACCACCCTGATGTTCACTTTGAAGAAAAACTTTGAGCGCTCTTACCATGTGAAGGAAACACGTTCCGGATGGAAAGTCAGGCTGATCGCTCTCTACATGGCAGGCATGGCAACACTCGGGATCGCGCTTGTCATGGTTCTGTTACTATTCGGATTGCAGATTGCCCGGTTTCTCGAGACGAATTTCCCGCTGGCGTATCTGGTTCCCATGTTGATTCGGGTGTTGCGCTTGCCGCTAGCATTTCTTGGAACGACTCTCATGGCTGCGCTCTTATACTGGGGACTCATTAATGTGCAAGAGCGTCTCTATGATGTTTTACCGGGTGCCCTCTTCTTCTGCACACTCTGGTTCATTTCCACGAGTTTTTTTGGACTCTATCTTCGCAATTTTCCGTACTATAACAAGGTTTATGGGACGCTGGGTGTCTTTATCGTTTTGATGGGTTGGATGTATCTCACGGCCCTGATGCTGCTCATAGGAGGCGAAGTAAACGCTGAGATTTACCGCCGCAAAATCGTGAAACGACCCGCCTCTACTTCACCTCAAAACTCACAGCAACAACTACCTGGTACTCATTGACTCGCCCGTTTTGAATGGCTCCCCGCATCTCTTTGACTTCAAACCATCGTATGTCGGTGAGAGTCTCGGAGGCTCTCTTGACGGCGGATTCAATTGCCTCTTCAAAACCTTTGGAACTCACACCCACCAGATCAATTCTCTTGTACACGCGATCTCGTGGTTCATTCGTTTTCTTTGCCATCGTTCCTCCTATGTCCGCTCTCATAATAGGGACACAATGGCACACTCATCAAGTCCTTACATGCTAGACTGAGAAGAGGTTTTTTAAACAAAAGGTAACAAAGAGAACAAAGAAAAAAATCTTTTTCCTTTGTTATCTTCTGTTAAGAGCTTATGAAGAAATTTGAAACCTCATTTCAACAGGAAATTAAAAAACACTATCGTCCCGAAGATTTACAGGATTGGGATTACGAAGAAAGATTGGCCGATCCTGGCAAGTATCCTTATACACGGGGCATTCAGCCCTCTTTATATCGTGAGCGCCTGTGGACCATGCGCCAGTATGCGGGTTTCGGGAGCGCGGAAGATACGAATCGGCGTTTTAAGTATTTACTGCGGCAAGGACAGATGGGCTTAAGCACGGCGTTTGATTTGCCTACTCAAATGGGTTACGACTCGGATCACGAGCTTTCGCGAGGGGAAGTTGGAAGAGTGGGTGTCGCCATCGATTCCATCGAAGACATGGAACGGCTTCTGGAGGGAATTCCCCTGGATAAGGTCAGCACCAGCATGACGATCAATTCGACCGCCTACATTCTGCTTGGCCTTTATGTATGCGTTGCAAAGAAACAGGGCATTCCTCTAACCGAAATTTCAGGGACTGTTCAGAACGATATTCTGAAAGAATACATTGCCCGTGGAACTTATATCTATCCTCCTGAGTTCTCCCTGAAGCTGGTCACCGATATCATGGCTTTTTGTCATAAGAATGTTCCCAAATGGAATACGATCAGCATTTCCGGCTATCACATCCGTGAAGCGGGGAGCACGTCTGTTCAAGAAGTCGCCTTTACGATTGCCAATGGAATTGCTTATGTGCAGGCAGCATTGAAAGCGGGACTTGCGATCGACGATTTTGCTCCGAGGTTTTCCTTCTTTTTCAGCTCAGATAACAATCTATTCGAAGAGGTCGCTAAATTTAGAGCCGCGCGTAGAATCTGGGCGCGCCTGATGAAGGAGCGATTTCAGGTGAAGTTGGAGCGTTCCTCTCAAATGCGCTTTCATGCGCAGACAGCCGGGTCTCGCTTAACGGCGCAACAACCTCAGGTGAACATTGCGCGCGTCACATTGCAAGCGCTCGCCGCCGTGCTTGGCGGAACTCAATCATTGCACACGAATGCGTGGGATGAAGCCCTGGCGCTCCCCACCGAAACTTCCGCTTTACTCGCGCTTCGAACCCAACAGGTAATCGCGCACGAATCTGGTGTTGCCGATACCGTGGATCCACTCGCAGGATCGTACTACGTTGAGCGTTTGACGGACGATATAGAAAAACAGGTCGGGACCTATCTGGAAAAGATAGAAAATCTGGGAGGCATGTTGAAGGCGATCGAAAGCGGTTATGTTCAGAAGGAAATTCAGGAGAGCGCCTATCGTTATGCAAAGGCCCAGGAACGAAAAGAAGAAATGGTGGTAGGAGTGAATGCCTTTCGAGCGGAAGAAGAGCCGATCGCTGAAATCTTAACCATTAACCCACAGGGGGAGCAGAAGCAGGTTGAGAGACTTCGAGAGTTGAGAAAAAGGCGGGACCCGAAAAAGCATGAGGCAGCGAAGAAAGACCTGGAGCAGGCAGTCATCCAAGGAGAAAACATCATGGATCCCTTGCTGGAGGCGCTCAACGCATACGCCACGCTCGGGGAAGTATCGGATCTCCTTCGAAAAAGATTCGGCGAATACAAAGAATCGGCAGTTCTATAAATGCGCTTGCTTGAAGTTCGCGGCCTGAAAACGGTTTTCCTCAGCGATAACGGTCCCTTACCGGCAGTCGACAACATATCCTTCCTCATCAAGCCCGGCGAAATACTGGGACTCGTCGGAGAATCGGGTTGCGGAAAAAGTGTGACAGCGCTGAGCATTCTCCGTCTGATTTCTTCGCCGGGAAAGATTGCCGGTGGGGAAATTGTTTTCGAGGGAACGGACCTGTTGGGTT
>JBKKAT010000636.1:0-2677 GCA_046714535.1 Acidobacteriota bacterium
CATCGGGGCGACCTGGATGGCAAATCGAGCATTCCAGCCCATCCTTATGGACGACAAGCAGCAAAAGTGCGATGTTAGAATAACTTGAAAATGCGTAGGAAATATCTGCTCTTATTGGTGATTGCGCTTTACTGGAACCTCGATAGCCAGGGAAGCGACTGGTCTGTTTTCCGGGGAAACTCTCAGCAAACGGGAGTGACTGCGGCAAAATTACCGGAACAATTGGCGCCCGTCTGGACGTATTCTCTGGAAGGTGGCATTGAAGCCACCGCTGCTATCGCTGGAAACACAGTGTATGTCGGCTCATTGGACGGATCGTTTGTAGCCGTCGATCTCGCTACCGGAAAAGAAAAATGGAACTACAAAGCTTCCGATGAAATCAAATCATCGGCGGCAGTCGATAAACAGACCGTTTACTTCGGCGATGAGAAAGGAATACTCCACGCCCTGGATACGGTCTCTGGACAAAAACGATTTACGTTTCAGGCCGAGGCCGGTATCACAGCTTCGCCAGCAATTTTTCAGGATCACATTCTGGTGGGCTCTTATGACCAGAATCTGTACTGTCTTAAGCCGGACGGGACAGTCCATTGGAAAGTGGAGACCGAAGGATATATACATGGAACTCCCGCCATCTGGAATGGAAACGCTGTTGTTGCAGGTTGTGACGGATATCTGCGCGTCATCCAGATCGCAGATGGCGCAGAAAAGCAAAAAATACAGCTGGGCGCCTATGTCGGAGCAAGTCCCTCCATTTCGCAGGAGCGGTTGTTTGTTGGAACATTCGGCAACACGGTTCTCGGAGTCGATTTGAAGCAAGGAAAAGTTCTATGGCAATATGAAAATCCAGATGCCCGGTTTCCTTTTTATTCCTCCCCTGCCGTCACGGGAAACACAGTCTTTCTCGGGGGACGCGACAAATTTTTTCATGCTCTGAATGCGCAAACCGGCAAGGAAATCTGGAAATTTCCCGCCAAATCGCGCGTGGAATCTTCTCCCGTTATCAGCGGGAAAACCGTCTATTTTGGCACCGTGGGCGGCCAGGTTTACGGCTTGGCCACTGATTCCGGCAAGGTTGTTTGGCAATATGATGCCGCCGAAGCGGTACTCGCTTCACCCGCAGTTGTCGACGGCAAAATGGTAATCGGCACACAGGGTGGAACACTATATTGTTTCGGACAAAGGACCGGTGGATCATGACCGAAAAAGTGCTTCCGGAACCGGCTACCTCCAACCTCTCTTCCGTGCAAACGGAAGTTGGAAGCGTCTTCGTCTCGAATTATCCACCTTATTCCTTCTGGAATTCAGCGCAATTAACCGATGCTGAACGTGTTCTAAACGAACCCCCCACAGCAAATACACTCGGTTTGTACTTGCATATTCCTTTTTGCCGAAAACGATGCAAGTTCTGCTATTTCAGGGTGTATACCGAAAAAAACAGCGATGAAGTGCAGGCATATTTGGATGCCCTCACCAAAGAAGTAGACCTCTATAGTCAGCTTCCCTCTGTGGCCGGACGCACTTTGAAGTTTATTTATTTTGGGGGAGGAACACCTTCTTTTATAAGCGCAAACCACTTGAAAGCGTTATCGAAAAGGCTCAAGGGTTCGATTCCATGGAATGGATCGGAAGAAGTTGCATTTGAATGCGAGCCGGGCACTTTAACGGAAGCCAAACTGGAAGTGATCAAAGAGATCGGCGTCACCCGGTTAAGTCTGGGCGTTGAAAGCTTTGATGATTTTGTTTTGGAAGAAAATGGCCGCGCTCACCGATCGAAAGAAGTTTACAGAGTTATGCCCTGGATTCGATCACTGAATTTTCAGCAACTGAATATAGATCTCATTGCAGGAATGCTGGGAGAGACGTGGGATACCTGGCGTAATGCAGTGCAGCGCACAATCGACCTCGCTCCTGACAGTGTCACGATCTATCAAATGGAGCTTCCTTTCAACACAGTTTTTTCAGATGAGCTGGTTCGTGGCGATATGCGCATCCCCCTTGCGAACTGGGAAACGAAACGGACATGGCATGATTACGCATTCGAACATCTGGCCAACAATGGTTACACCATATCCAGCGCGTACACAATGGTAAAGGATCCGAATCACCATTTTGTTTATCGCGATTCTGTCTGGCATGGAACGGATATGATCGGAACAGGTGTCGCTTCTTTCTCTCACATGAGTGGCGTTCATTTCCAGAATCTTCCCGACTGGAATGGATATATGGAAAGCCTCCAATCCGGCAAACTGCCGTTGCACCGCGCCTATGCAACGACCAGCAGAGAACGTCTGATACGGGAAATGATTCTGCAATTGAAACTGGGTGAGATCAATACGCAATATTTTTACGACAAGTTTAGCACTAATATATTAGAAGAATTTCGGGAATCTCTGGAGTTTCTGCAACTCAAAGGCTACCTGGAAGTGCAAGGGCCGGACCGGATCGAGTTAACGCGGAACGGACTTTTGAGAGTCGATCATCTGTTGCCCGTATTTTACGACCCGGAATTCAGAAACTCGAGATACACCTAGGAAGGAGCATGAAAACCAGCTTCCCAAAAGCGCTGTCTCTCGTCATCCTGATTTTACTTTCCGCAGATTTAACCTCCGCGGCCGAATGGCCGCAGTGGCGAGGTCAGAACCGGGATGGAAATTCAACAGAAACCGGCATTTTA
>JBKKAT010000637.1:0-2842 GCA_046714535.1 Acidobacteriota bacterium
ATTTCATGTGCCTGTTCACGTCAATAATGATGCGAATTGTTTCGCACTGGGTGAATGCCACTTCGGGAAAGGACGTGGCTTTCGAGATATTGTCGGCCTCACAATCGGGACCGGACTCGGGGGCGGAATCATTATTGATCGCAAACTTTACAGCGGTGGAAACTGTGGCGCAGGTGATATTGGAATGATCCCGTACAGGGATCAAATCATTGAATACTACTGCAGCGGCCAATTTTTCATGCGGGAATGCGGAATGTCCGGTGAACAAATCTTCGAGCAAGCAACTTCAGGCGATCGCGACGCAATTCGTCTTTACGAAAAATTTGGACAGGAAATGGCACATTCGATTGTAACGGCGCTGTATTCCTATGATCCCCAGATCATTATACTGGGCGGATCAGTCAGCCGCGCTTTCCCATTCTTCAAACAACCAATGATGGAAAAGGTAGCTTCCTTGTTTGCCTATCCGCATGCTCTCGATCGATTGATTGTTGAAAAATCCGATTTGACGGATGTGGCTTTGCTCGGCGCAGCTGCCCTGCACCTCGATTCCCTGGAGAAATCATCTCATGAGTCTTCACTCTGAAATCCTGGAACAACCGGACTGTCTGGAACGATTGCTTCGAAATGAAAGAACCACCGTTGAGCAAATTGCCCGCGCAGTTAAGCATCGCAATATTCAATACGTGTTTGTGGCCGCCAGAGGCACCTCTGAAAATGCCGGCCGTTACGCAAATTATCTCTGGGGCGCGATGAATGGTTTGCCGGTGGCGCTCGCCGCGCCTTCTTTGTTTACCTATTACGAACGACCGCCAAATTTGAAGGGCGCGCTGGTGGTTGGAATTTCTCAATCCGGAAGGTCGCCGGATATTGTTAGCGTGCTTTCAGAAGCGAACCGGCAGGGTTGCTTGACTCTCGCCGTCACCAACGCAATTGATTCCCCGCTTGCACGTGCTGCCGACTTTGTCTTCGATATCGGTGCGGCAAAAGAAAATGCGGTAGCTGCTACCAAGACTTACACAGCACAGCTCATGACCATCGCTATGTTATCCGCAGCGATGCAGCAAAGAGCTGTTCGATGGCAGGAATTGGATCAAATTCCAGAATGGTTGCATGAGATTCTGCAAATGGAAATTGACTATTCGATGGCGGCCCAACCACATTTATCGTTATCCAAGTGTGTCGTTCTTGGTCGCGGTTATAATTACGCGACCGCGTATGAGTGGGCCCTGAAATTGAAAGAGCTCACGTATGTGGAGGCACAGCCTTATTCATCAGCGGATTTCCTTCATGGTCCCATAGCCGCTGTGGATCGCGGATTTCCTGCGTTTGCAGTCGCACCCAGCGGTGCTGTTTTTGGTTCTGTCCTGGAAGTTCTTCGAAAGTTGCGCGAAGAACAGTCGGCCAATCTTGTCGTGATTTCAGATAAGGAGGAGGCGTTGGAACTCGGTACAATTACTCTCCCCTTGCCTCGCGAAATCCCTGAATGGTTGAGTCCCATCATTTCGATCGTGCCTGCGCAGCTCTTTTGTTATCACCTTGCGATCGAGAAAGGATGCGATACGGAATCTCCGCGCGGAATCCATAAAGTTACCGAGACGAGGTAAGCATGAAACGATTGTTCGCCACCGCTTTTCTTTTGCTCTTTATCATTGCCTGTGCCGGTCGTATTCGAACGGAACGACTGATGATGCCCCCGGCGGGATTGCTACCGGATCAAGTGCCGCAATTCATAACCATCGGCAATGATGATGTGGGATACTCCGGTCTGGAAGTCTCGGGCGGACAAGGAGGATTGCATTTTCTCACCGAACTCTTCGCATCCCGCACGAATCCGGCCGGCACCGGAAACACCCGGACATTTGACGGCGCACCTCTACACTATTCGTTCTACGTCAATACAATCTACATCACCGCGGCGGGCAAAGAGAATCCCGAATGGGTCAAGCAGGCATGGAAAGAAGCGATCGATCGTGGACACGAGATCGGCGTGCATACTCACTCCCATCCGCATGGCAGCAAATTTAGTGTCGAGCAATGGGAACAGGAAATGCAGCTTTGCATCGATCATTTAACTAGAGATCTTGGTGTTCCGCGAAATCAACTGATCGGTTTCCGGACGCCTTACATTGAGTACAACGACAACACTTTGACCGCGGCACAAAAGAAACGTTTTGTTTACGACTGCAGTGTTGAAGAAGGATTTCAAGTAGAGGCCAATGGCCGAAACTTTTTATGGCCTTACAAATTGGATCGCGGAAGCCCCGGCAATTTGGCGACTTACAAATTGCTGAAGCTTCCCAAAGTGGGCAAGCATCCCGGCCTCTGGGAACTTCCACCTTATCCATTCATCGTGCCTCCGGATGAGCTTTGCGAAAAGTATGGGGTGCCTCGCGGACTCCGGAAGTCTCTTAAAGAATACAGGGGGTACTTTAATACGGAGCATGGAAAGATCACCGGATTCGACTGGAATCTTTGGTATGAATACGGTATGAACGCGGCGGAGTTTGTTGCCACCTTAAAATACACGCTGGATCAACGTTTGGAAGGAAACCGTGCTCCTTTTTTAATCGGCACACACACGGATATCTATGCCGATCGGAATCCGGAAAGGCCGCCACAGACGACACCTCAGGAACGGCGCGATGCGTTGCGCGAGTTTGTGGAATATGCACTGACAAAACCGGAAGTCCGTTTCGTGAGTGCCAGAGAATTGCTCGGCTGGCTTCAATCCCCCGTGCCTTTATCGCGCTCAGGGATTGCGAAGGAATCCTCCCCCCTGAACAAACATTCCACTCAGCAGCCACGAAAATTGGGCGCTGGTTTCCGGTTCTCTGTTTAC
>JBKKAT010000638.1:0-3979 GCA_046714535.1 Acidobacteriota bacterium
CCTGTGGATCTGTGCCCAAAATGCTTAAAACTGCGACAGTTAATAACAATGAATTAAAGAAGGCAAACATCATTTGAAAAGCAATCTCGCCGGCCATGCCCAAACAGTCGTGTCTCCCGACCGCACGAATGACGTGAAAGAGAAAACTGAGGTTCCTGACAACTTTATTTCGCACCATACCGAAAACTTAGTCTAAACCAGATTTTACCAAGGAGTCACGGAAGAATAGCGAGAGTGACTCCGGGATGAAAGCTATGTTGCAAAAAGGGGCCACACAAAGATTAAAAAATAAGACATTTTCGGGAACCTTTTTCGCACGATTCCCGTCTAATTTATTTAGATAAGTTACTGGCTTTCAACAGCTTAACGGTAAACGGGGGTTCCCGGCACGGAAATTGCTCAGAGGGTCAGTGAGGAGAAAAAAGATGTTAGATGCTTACATCATTGACAAACTGAAGAAAGAAAAAGAGGAAGAGGAACAGAAGCAATGGCAGCCGGTTCCGTTGCCACTTGAGGAATATCCAAACGAACCGATGAAACGGGAAAAGGATAAAGAACGCAATCGCGGAGTTGTGGTTTTCGAACTCCGGGGTTGCAAAGATTCAGAGACCTTGATTCTCTAGATCTTTGGAACTCCGGAGCTTTTGGTTATCATCTGAATGTGGCCGATACATCAGCGCTCCTGAATATCCTCAATGCGGGAATAGATTCCGTTCGTCCTTCTTTGCTGTTTACTCCGATTCTTTTCGAGGATCGAAGTGAATTAGCCTCCTGGAAATCACATTCCAGAAGATTCTTGCTTGCGATGGGCAAAGCTTCTGTGGAATCTGCCCGTTCGATCCTGGGCCAAATCACCTGCGAAGATTATTTCGTTCTCACCCCGTACGAAGATCCGAAACAAAGCATCAAAATACATTTAGGTAGCCATCCGATTCCGGGTGAAGGCAGCTATCAATCCACGCGCCAACTTGTCGAATGGCTCCGGAAATTGCCCGGCCAAGGTTCCCTTTTGGTAATCTTATCGGGCGGTACCTCAGCTTTATGCGTGCTGCCTCTGCCCACCCTGAATCTAAGCGCCAAAATGATAGTAAATGATTTGCTGATCCGTTCAGGAGCTACGATTCAAGAAATCAATGCCGTGCGCAAACATCTCTCCGGAGTAAAAGGAGGACAGCTTGCAAAATACGCTGCCAATTTGGAGTCCGCCGTTCTGGTGATTTCCGATGTGATTGGCGATGACCTTTCTTCGATCGGTTCAGGCCCCTTCTACCCTGATCCTACTACGTTTTTAGATGCAAAAAATGTTCTTAAAAAATATGATCTTTGGACTCTGATTCCGGATGACGTGAGGGAGACGCTCGAACAGGGAGTGGCGGGGTCCATTCCGGAGACTCCCAAACCCGGATCCACGCATCCGGATCACAGGATCGTTGCATCGAACGATATTGCGCGAAAGGCGGCGGCGGAGCGTGCCGGCGCTCTTGGTTACTCCGTCCGCTATTTTGAAAAACCGTTCCAGGAGGATGTCGGAAAGGCGGCCGATGAAATCCTGATGGAAATAAACCGGAGTCCCGGCGGAGCTGCATTGATTTTTGGGGGTGAAGTTACGGTTCGCTTGAAGGGGAATGGACTCGGAGGGAGAAATCAGCACCTCGCGCTAATTATGACAGAGAAGCTGAATGGAAGAGATGCGCAATTCGGTGCTGTCGGAACAGACGGCGTTGATGGAAATTCGATAGCTGCCGGCGCATGGACAGATGGGTTGACCCTGCAAAAAGGATCGGGAATCGAGTCACTTCAAAAAGCGATCAGCAATTGTGATTCTTACAACTATTTTCGAGCGATCGAACAAAATATAGTCACCGGCCCGACCGGAACGAACGTGATGGATCTCTATGTAGCGCTTCTGTAATCGTGGATCGTGATCATGATCGTAAATCGTCATTCGTAATCCAGATCGACGATTCGCGATTAAATTGCTGTTGGTGGAACCGTAGTTTGCGATTCGACTTCGAATTCTTCGGTGGAAGGCCTGATCTGTGACAGTTTCATGAGGGCGCCAACCATGCGGACCGGTTTCTTTTCTTCATTGAAAACAAGATATCCGCGGTCAAGCACATTTGCATAAGAGCCATCCGCGCAACGAAAGCGGTATTCCAACACCAAAAAGCTCTGGCCGCTTTCAATCGCGTTTTTTACTTTAGCGCTCATCCCCGGCCGGTCATCCGGATGCAACTGATCAATCCACCATTCGTAAGGCACTTTTTGGGAGGAATGTCCGTAGACGTGGTGAAGATTTTCATTCCACCAGATCTCGTTTGTCAACAGATTCCAGTCCCACAGTACTTCGTTCGTAGCGCGCGAATAGAGCGTGAGCATTTCGCGGACGCGTTGCAGTTCCCATTCAGCCCGTTTCCTTTCCAGCGCATTGACAAACATGTCACCGGCCATTTTCAACAATGCAACGATATCGTCCGACCATTCCTTTTGAGCTCGAACCGCTTCAAAACCGAGACAACCGACAACCTGGCCGCCATAAATCAAGGGGATGCAGATCAGAGACTGAATTCCCGCAACTTCAAATTCGTGTTTCTCGGCAGCAGCTTCCGGCGGTAAATCACTCGTATGGTTTACTCGAATCGTATCAGCTTGTTTCAACTTTTGGATAGACCATATGAATTCCCGTTCCGCCAATATGCGCCGGCGTTCGCGTTGCGACTCAATGTCTTCGCCACACCACTCATAATTCATGAAAGAGTCGGCGTTATCTCGAAATTCAAACAGATAACCCCGATCCACACCGGCAAATTCCGCGATTGCTTGAAGAGCCCGGTTGATACCGCGATCAATTTGATCCAGTGGAATATTGATAAAGTGTGTTGAAATCGTTGCTATCAATTTCTCGAACTCAAGCCGGTAGCGGAGTTCTTCTTCGGATCTCTTTCTTTCAATGGCATACCGGATTGTGCGAATCATCAGTGTGCCGCTGGTTTGTCCCTTGAATAAGTATTCCTGCGCACCCTGACGAACAGCTCTGAGGGCAACGACCGTATCGTCTGAACTTGCCATCACAACCACCGGCGTCGAGCTGCATTCGGAGCGGAATTGAGCAAGATGATCCAGATGAATGTTGCGCGAAAGACTGAACAAAATCAGATCGGATGCCGGCGCTTCGCGTATCGCATCCGGAAGACTTGCAACATGAAGAATATCCAACTGCGCAGCCGCATAGCCCAAACTTTTACGAATAAGCTCCGCGTCTGCCGGATCTTCTTCGAGAAGAACGATCTTAAATGGGTCCCCTGACAAACGTTTTCCCCTTTATGCGAACATCATACACCTTTCCATGAAACTTGAATAGCTCACAGTTTTGACTTACTGTTTCTCCTAGAACCTTGCTTTTTGGAGTCACGCCGGCAAATTCGGAGGTGGGAGAAAATGGCCGAACTTAGCGGAGGACGAAGCGTGTACAAATCCCGTAAAACTCCCACAAAGATCTATCCTTCCTTGCCTCCGAAAATACCGGAGGGGATTGAATACCTGTATCACTCCATCCGCCCGGAGCGAGTTGAAGAGGCGAAAAACACTTTCCAGGACCGGATCGTTACAAGCCAGATCCTCTATAAGCCGGCGATTCTTGCAGGCGCCCGGGTCAATTTTTCCGGCAATCGCTGGCAAATTCATGCCGAAAAAGACATTTGGAAAATTGTTTCGTTTCCCTCGAAACATCAATTTTGCGACTGGCATCAGAACCTGAACCCACAATGGAATCCCCATGATTCCGGCGCGATGGCTGAAGCAGATTCTCTTTTTGATTACGACAGTAATTCTGATTTTTCAGAAGAGCGTTTTCAAGAACTAAAGGAAGAATTCCTCGAATACCTTTTGTCCAATGTGGTGCTTGAAGTTGAATATAATCCCTTCTTCAAAATGGAACGGAAAGGCGATGAGTCTCCTGAGACTTTCCTGAGCCGCTGCC
>JBKKAT010000639.1:0-2757 GCA_046714535.1 Acidobacteriota bacterium
GTATGATCCGACCTGCACAAAAAATTGCGCCGGAACATTCGTCACAAAACTCAGCCCAGCAATCACAGGGGAGTCTTGAGATCCGGATCGGGAACCATCGCTGAAATGTATTTTCTCTTCAGCGGAAATTGTGAGCGACCTGGAATCGGTTTTTAAGCCAACTCGAATCAAGGGCGGTTTTAACTGTGGGACTCTGGCAGCGGTTGTCGTGGTGGGCCGGAAGGAGGGCCCCTTTGGTTCGCTCGGTCTGTCTATTCGGGAGCGTCCCCCGCAGGAGACCAGTCCAAGAGCAATTACTACGATGAAAATATTACAAAAATAGTACGGTTTTTGTAGCGAACCACCCATTGCCCGTATTGTAATCAATCCGGCTTGGTAAAAGCAAGCAAGTGTAAGAAAGGAGATAATGGAGATAGAAAGAGATAAGGAGATAAATTTTCAATATCTCCCTATCTCAAATATCTCCTAAATCCCCTTTTCTTAAACGAGCTAATCTTCCTCGTCGTCGTCGCTGAAGATTTTGTCCCACCAGGATTCTTCTGTCTTCTCTTCGGACGCCATGGCAGGAAATCCAATCTTCTTCCGGATGTTATTGATATCCCAGCCGGTCAATTGAGCCAACGTTTGGGCTTCCTGCTCCATTCGTTTCCTCAGATTTGTCCTGTATTCGCGACCCTCTTTACACTTGATCTCGCCTTTAAAAGGATGGCGTAACACGTAACGGCCCTGAAAATTTTCACGATTGGGTGTTGTTTGAAAAACCAGATCTTCCGGAAATTTCGGACGACTGTAACGCACGTGCAGCCGTGTCAGATACACGTTGCTTTGTTGTTGGGGCGGCGCAAAATTCTGCTCTGTTTGCCTGCCATTGAGCCAGAAGACGCCCGCTTTCCGTAACTCTTCCGGCGTCAGCGGATCCGCGGCGCAAGGATCACACCAGTTCATATCCCAGGCGTATTCCAGGAATACCGCGTTCTTTCCTTCTTTTTCATAAGAGCGCTGATACATGGATTTATAGAAGTCCCCGAATTCATTTTTCACAAAAATCGGGATATCCATGTTGGAAGGAATTTTGACTGTCCGGTAGTTCGTTACTTCCGCTCGTCCAACCGGTGAAAGAACAAAGGCGACGAGATCCTGTTCGCTTTCTGCGTTTGCCATGCCCAGACGGATCGGAAGCATAAATTTTGGCGATTCATAAGCCATCTGGAGCGGACGTAAGTACGTAAAACCCTTTTTCTCGAATTCCTTTAGATTCACTTTTGCAACAAAGAATTTCATGTTCTGCCGTACGTAAGGCTGAAGAAGATCCTTCGCTCCGGCCGGGATTTTGTAGCCGTTTCGGGTCAGCCATGTTTCGAGTCCTGCAGATTCGTTCGCGCTGAGAATCAGGATGTCGTATTCACCCACGGTAAACTGAGCTTCGATCTTTACACCGAGCGCATCGGCCCCTTTCCTTTCCCTGGGGGCCTGAGCGGTCGGAGCCGGCGCTCCTTCCATCTTGTAGCGCATTTGATCGCAAGGGTCTTCATCAAAGTATTCGACCAGTCTGGGAGCTGAAAATGCATCCACTCGATCGATGACTTTCGGATCGCCAATGTGCACCTGTTCTTTCTTCAACACGACCGGCACTGGAACCACAACAGCAAAATCCTTCGCGTTTCCCTGAAAGTCATTGGACATCGTGAGTACGGTTCGATCTCCTTCTCGCGCAAGAATGACTTTCGAAGCCTTGTTAAATAGTTTTGTGTCTGCTTTGGCCACGTAAAATCCGCAAAAACTCCAGACAGAAGAGGCGCACAACAACAAAGAAAGCGTAAGCAGGAATCGAAACATCTTTTACCTCCCGGTGATTTGTCCGGCCGGCGACGAAATTTTTGCCGGCTGAAGAATCCATTGAAATCGTTTGGAAGCCCACAAACGATCGAAGAACACAGTAATGGGGGACAACACAAATAACGCCCAAAACACCGCTGTTGGTAGAAAATAATAGTTTCGCAGCACAAATGTGAGCCCCGCGACAAGCACGGCAAAGACAATACGGCCGCGCACATGATCCGGTATCGCACGCGGATCAGTAATCATGAAAAATGAAAATAACAACAAAGATCCGCTGGACAGTCGATGCGCATAAACATCCCAGGTCCAGCCAAGCCAGTAGTTCCGCGCTCCTTCCAGCAAGGCATAAGAAAGCAAAAAGACCACAGTCGTATCCCAACGTCCTACTTTCTTTACAACCAGAAATCCGGCCCCCACAAAAAACATCGCAAACCAAACTTCTTCGCCCCATTGCCCGGGAGTAACCCACCCATCAGCCGTTAAAAGAAGAATCGCAATGATTCCAAAATTGGACGGATTGAAAAAATGTTTGCCATGGTATCTCAAAACAAATTTGCTGAGAACCGAAATGCTTCCGGCAAGAGCCATTGTGGTCCAGAAGTTTGCTCTAAGCAACAGGCAAAGGCTGATGGCGGTGATGAGAGCGCTCCGGATGGAAGGATTTTCGCTATGCCAGATCCGGTCAGCAATCATCTGGACCAGCAGTGAACTCAAAATGGCTGCAGCCACGCAATCCCATCGCAATGTGAAATCTCTCGCCCAGATTCCTAGCGTGAGAAAACTCAGTAGAAATAAAATCTGGAAATCCCGCGGATCTCGAAACAACGTCGCAGCAAATGTTTTTTCACTCATCACTAGTCACTGGCCACCAGTCACTTTATTATGAACGCCGATCAGACCCAAAGGCTTTACACAAGT
>JBKKAT010000640.1:0-9398 GCA_046714535.1 Acidobacteriota bacterium
AATTCTATATTGCTCATAAGGCTGATCCTCATTATTGTCCCACTGCTGGAAGAGTCACCGGAAGTTACAAAATTGTAGGTGACAATAATTTCGATATTCGTACAAATTCATTCAATTCCACCTATAAAATGGTGGCCGTTCAGTATACAAGAAGTCCCGTCTCCGCTAGCGAACTTCTCGTTAATTCTCGCTAATAGATAACGGATGCATTCATTTGGAGGTCCCAGAATGAAAAAATTACGAAATATGTTTCTCACATTGACGATCTTTTTCGTCAGTATTGTTAGCGTCTATGCTAGTGACGTTCGAGTTTCCGTAGGCGCCGGCTCCGATGATTTCAATATGGGCGTCGGCAACTACGATCACTTCCCGTATCGCTCAGGTAACAATGGAAATTCTGTCCAATTTCGCACAGTCTTAAGTGAATATGGGGACTGGGTGAGCGATTCGAATTTCGGGCAGGTTTGGCGTCCGTACGCTTCCGACGACTGGAGACCCTATACCAATGGCCATTGGGTCACGACCCAATCCGGTCAGACATGGCAGGGTTATGAGCCCTGGTCATGGGCTGCAGATCATTATGGACACTGGATCCATACCCGCAATCACGGTTGGGTCTGGGTGCCGGGAAATACGTATTCTCCCGGTCGAGTGGCCTGGTCCTATGGACAGGATTCGATTGGTTGGACGCCGGCTCCTCCGAACGGTTATGACTACTCGCAAGGATATCTGGGATATCGTGGCGCAAATAACCAGTACAGCTTTAATGACAATGCCTTCGGTATTAACTTTCAATTCGGCCGGCAGGATAATCGCTACCAGCCTCTGTTTTACAATTCTGCCTACCAGAACGTCGCACCGTCGCTGTGGGTCTTTGTAGGCAGGGACCGGTTTCTAAACGACAATTATGGCGGTTCGTATTACTCTAACGTTCGTGTTAGAGACTTATTTAACCGGCGTTCGCTTTATATTAGTGGACGTCCGCTTAGCAGAGACCATCTTCAAAGAATCATCGGGCGGCAAGTTCAAGTGGTTCCCGTTCGATATCGTGACATAACAATCGGTCGTCAACGAACGAGATACGCAATACCTGTTGGAGCAGAAGATAATCTTCGCCGACACTCCCGCGTTGTTGTAGATCGTGACGTAGCTCCTGGCTTTGCCAAAAGAAACAAGAAATTCGTTTTGAAGAATGTTGGAAATAAGAACAAACAGAAGATCCAGGTCGTGAGAGACGAAAGGGGAAAAGAGAATAAAAGCCAAAAGGTCCACGTCATGAACAATGAAAGGGAAAACAAGAATAAGCGCCAGACAGTCAACGTCGTAAGAGACGAAAGAGAAAACGAGAATAAACACCAGAAGGTCGATGTCGTCAAAGTCAAAAGTGGCGAGAAAGAAAAGGCTCACGTAAAGAAGGCTGCAAAGAAAAACAAGAAAGCGATCAACGGCAAAGGCAAATCGTCTAAGGAAAAGGACAAAAAACATTCTGATAGGTAGACAACAAGGGCATTAGCCTGGAGGATTCAATGTATCAAAACAATTATTTTTCAATCGCGATGCGCGGACTCATCTGCGCCATCGTTATCGCCGGGCTATTGCCCTGTTCCATCGAAGCAGGGGCAAAGAAATCGGATACTAAGGGCGATTCATCAATCAGCACAACTTCTTCAAAAGCTCCCATTTCTTCTTTAGTGAAACTTCAAATCCTGCTCGATCGCGCCGGATTTTCTTCGGGCGAGATAGACGGTTCTGCCGGAAGCAACGTTAGAAAAGCTATCTCCGCATTCCAGGATGCTCGCGGATTGTCCCGTGCCGGAAGAACAGACGACGCAACTCTAGAGGCTCTTTCCAGTGCGGAGCTCACCGAGCCCCTGGTGAGCTATACGATTTCCGTAAAGGATGCAGAAGGGCCGTTTTCCGAAAACATTCCGAAGGATCTCATGGAGCAATCGAAGTTGCCGCACATGGGTTACACATCCATCCTGGAAGGACTTGGAGAAAAGTTTCACAGCAAGCCCAATCTTCTGCAAAAACTCAATCCACAATCAGAGTTTCAAGCGGGGGATACAATCTTAGTTCCTAATGTCTTCAACTTGCCGGATGATGCACAAACACAAAACAATTCGGCTCCAAAATCCGGAAAGAAAAGCTTGCGGACAAAGGGCAGATACACCATAGTTGTGACGGAACAAACCTCGGATGTTGTATTAAAAAACCCGGATGGCGAAATTGTGTTTCACGCACCCGCAACTGTGGGTAGTGAACACGATCGACTACCGATCGGCGGCTGGAAAGTCACAACTGTCCACAGAAATCCCGTGTATTCATACAATCCGGAATTGTTCTGGGACGCGGACCCCACACATTCCAAAGCAAGAATTGCAGCGGGGCCAAACAATCCCGTGGGCCTGGTTTGGATTGGATTAAACGCACCGAATTTCGGTTTGCACGGGACACCGGAGCCCGGTAAGATCGGGCATTCGGAGTCGCACGGATGCGTTCGATTGACAAACTGGGATGCTCTTCGCCTCGCCTCACTCATCAAAGTGGGTACGGATGTCATTTTCCAGTAAATTCAAATCGGCCGCGCCTGGCACCTGCACTATTCTCGTCACGCTGTTGATCGGCTTCTTTTCAGGGGGCGCCGAACTGGGCAGTCCAGGCAATGAGATTCTGCGAAAACCGCCGAAAAGAATTAAGCCGGCTCCACCAGCCCGGGAGAAAGAATGGATCGCGGATCAAATGGATCAGCAAAAGATGCAACTTGAGTCGCTATTCGAGATCACTGGACATCGTTGTTCAGAGCGACTGATTGTTGCTGTGTCTACTGAATCGACGGCAGACGGAGCACAATGATCGTTGAGGATTGCCTACGCTTAAATTGTGGCTATATTGTTTACTGTATATTGCAAGAGTGGGTCTCAAGAAAAATATGATCGCGATTTATACAAACTTGCTGGTCTTATGTATTTCTTGACCTGGAGGAAAGTATGTCACTAGCTACCATATTAATCGTGGTTTTGGTTCTTGCGTTACTCGGCGTGATTCCAGCATGGCCTCATAGCAGGGGCTGGGGTTATGGTCCCAGCGGCATCGTCGGCCTGATCTTGATCGTGTTGCTGGTGCTCTTTTTGATGGGCCGCTTGTAGCCTTAAGCTGAGAGTACGAAGGATAGGCGCTACTGACTTCGTGCTATTTCGTCTCAAATAAATTGAGTCCGACCGAATGGTCTGTGAGTGTGGCGGTATTTTTTATGGGAAGAACAGTGCCGCCTTTTCCTTTCTTGAAGAAGGGATCAACCACGTTTCAGTCTCCATCGAGGATATTTTGCCTGGGTGTTAATGAATCATCTGTTGTGAATCCCGGTCCATGGAGAGGTGGGAATTGAATACCGCGCCAGCAGAACGGTGACATTATCTTTACCGCCTTTTTGTAGCGCCAGGTTCATTAGCGCGTGACAAGCTTCGCCGGATTCGTCCTTAGATTGCATCACTTCAGCGATCTCTCCCTCGCTAACCATATCTGTCAAGCCATCACTGCAAAGTAAAAGGCGATCCCCTTCCATCAATCGCAGATGCCGGATTTCCATTTGGATTTTCGCTGATTCTCCGCCCAGACAACTGGTGAGGGTGTGACGCAAGCGGTGTGTAGAAGCTTCCTCTGAAGGGATGGCGCCCGCATCGGCCAGAGCTTGTGCAACAGTTTGATCATGAGTTAATCGCTTAAGGTTGTTCTGACGAAACAGATACGCGCGTGTGTCGCCGATATGAAGAATGAACAGATCATCGCCAAAACTGTAGGCTCCGGTTAGCGTCGTGCCCATCCCTTTCAGTCTGGGATAGGCTTCCGCATGCTCTAAAAGCGCATGATCGACCTTCTGGAAATACGCTTCCGCGCGTTCCTTTACATCTTGCAACTCAACTTCTCTCGTTTCGGGATTATCTAATTTGAGTGCCCATTTGGCTGCATTCAGGAGCAAACTCACCATTACGCGAATGGCCATACTGCTGGCAATTTCCCCCGCAGCGGAGCCGCCCACACCGTCAGCGACAGCCATCCCATAGCCAATCTCATCAGACCGGTCCGGTAAATCTCCCGCCTCCAGGCTTGTCTTCACTTTTTCCCAATAGCGTCCGGAACGATAAATAATATACGCATCCTCATTGTTGGAGCGCACATTACCGGTATGAGTCATGGCTCCAAAATCAATTCGCACGAGACTGGAAAAAGGTCGTGGTGGCTGAAGTGGATCCATCAGTGGAAGTTCCATTATCACTGTTGCAGCATCGCTGGCGCTCTGCATAGTTCACCTCGCAAAAATTTATTGACTCGACCGTTGTTTCCGGATTTGCCTGACCTTACAACCGTCCTGTTAGAAACAGGATCAGCAGTATTATCAGGAATGACCCCACAATCCCGGTTTCTTAGTCATTTTTTAGGTCCGCAATAATAGTGAGCTTCGAATAAACACTTTTCACACCGTCCACGGATCTTCCTATCTGAATGGCGCGAGTGGCTTCCGCCTGGCTGTCAACAGTTCCCTTTAATGTAACGTGACCATTAGCCGTATCCACGTTAATATCCGAAGCGGACACCAATTCATCGTTAGCAAACTTCATCTTAATGGCTGACGTGATACTGGCATCCTCAACCTTTTCACCTACTTTTCCTGCTTTTTCAGCAACCTCTTGACCAGCCTCCGTCGCGCCTTCCTTGAGCGCCACTCCGGTATTTTTTGTCGTCGCGCAACCTGCGGAAATGAAACCAGCTAGAGCGAGAACTATTAACAACTGAAGGAACACCTTCTTCTTACGCATATTTTTTTCTCCTTACGAAATCATAGCGGGACGGCTTCCAGTGGTGATTGCAAGCCGCCCTGATAATCTAAGCGATCCTTCGTCCCTGGACGAACTGGATCGCCAGGACAATAATGGCGAGCACGATTAGCAAATGAAGAAGCCCCCCAACTGTGTAGGAAGTAACCAATCCGAGAGACCACAAAACAAGAAGCATTATTGCAATTGTCCAAAGCATTTTTGACTCCTTAATTGGATCTCTCAATGAGTGCTGATATTTCCTCTAACCGATTGCGATTCACTTGATAGTATTTCGTCTTGTCATTGCCCTGTCGCTCAAGCAAAAACCCTTTATGAATCAGTCCATCGACTGTCATTCTGATTAGCGTGACGCTTCGTTTGATGTCTTGTTGCAACAGCCACCACTCCACGATACCTTCCAAAGTGTCTTGAGCATCCGGATTGTCCAGCAGATATGCAAGAATCTTATGAGAAGCTTCGTGGGTGCCATCAGTTTTGTATGTCAATTTAGTTTTTGTTCTCACTGACTGCTCTAAATGCAAGTACCGCGCCAGACTGTTATGTGGATGAATGAAACAGCGAGTTATCGAGGACAGAAATCGCGTTTGGCCGGGACCTCAACTACAAGATACGAGAGAAAGCAGGGTAGTTTTACCCTGGCAGCTTTAACGTAACTGGTCCAAACCGTTCATTTGATGAGTTTACGCGGAGGGCAAAATTGCCCTGATCTATGGATGAATGACCCAATGCCGTTATGATTTGAAGTTTTGCACGTCTACATTGTACTTGCGGACCAATCCCCAGAATGTGCGTCTGTCCTTCCGTGCCGCACGGGCGGCCTGATAGATGTTTCCGTGATGCGCAAGCAGCAATCGCTCAATGTAGGTTTTCTCAAATGCGGCGGTCATCTTCTGCTTCGCATCGTGAAAAGATTCCTGAGGGTCAGATTCAGTCGTTGGAAGAACAACATCTTTTGCCTGAATCGTTCTTCCTTCTGAAAGCACGACCGCCCGCTCCACATTGTGCTCTAATTCCCTTACATTCCCGGGCCAGTCATAAAGCTGAAGCAACTGCATCGCTTCTTCAGAAAAATCCACCATCGGCTTGTTAAACTGTACGGCATATTTCAAAAGGAAATGCCGGGCCAGCAGAGAAATGTCTTCTCGCCTTTCTCGCAGCGGCGGGATAACAAGTGGAATGACGTTTAGACGATAGTACAGATCCTGACGAAGTTTACCTGCGGTAACTGCCTCCTGAGGATCTATATTCATAGCCGCCAGAAGACGCACGTCCGCTCGTTTCATTTTCTTAGACCCGAGCGGCCGGTATTCTTTCTCCTGCAAGAATCGCAACAGTTTTACTTGCGACACAAGGGGCAGGCAGTCGACCTCATCAAGAAATACGGTGCCACCATCGGCTTCTGCTATCAATCCGGTCCTGGACTCGGAGGCGCCGGTGAATGCGCCTTTTTCGTGACCAAACAGTTCATTCTCCACAAGATCAACCGGAATCGCACCGCAGTTAATCGGCATAAAGGGACCACGCGATCGTGGGCTGAGATAGTGAATCGCCCGGGCGCACAATTCTTTTCCCGTTCCCGTCTCTCCCGTGATCAGAACGATTGCATCACTCTTTGCCAACGTGGGAATCTTTTTGATTTCGGATAGGAAGGATGCGCTCTCTCCTATCATTTGTTTCAGACCGAACTTTTGTTTGATCGACTGAGAGACTGAATCTTCTAAAGCGTTTTTCTCCAATAACCTTTTGATTCGAAGAAGAATTTCGCCTGGGTTGATGGGTGATATCACGAAGTCATCAACCCCAATCTCCAGTAGTCTGAAGATATGGGAGTCATCCGCTTCCATCACTGCCAGGATGGGAACATCTGAAAATCTCTTCTTGATAACGGGCAAGAGAGCTACGAACTCAGAAACTACACGGTCGCCAGTTAAAAAAAGTATGATGATTTGAGGACTAAAATTCGAGGTATCCCTGGTAAGCCTGTCCTGCTGAAAACTCTTAAACAAAGCGTATTCAATTTGAAAAGCGAATTGTGAAGAGGAGTCAAAAATCTTCTGAACGGAATTCTGATCATCCGTCGTTTCGTAATGCAATACCAGGACCGTGACCTTATTCATTCAATGTAACTAATCGTAATAGATCTACCTCATCGTCAACGTCTCTCGTGCGCCTTTCAAGCGCCCGAGTGGGGCGATTACGCAATTTCCGCAATCAGGGATAGAGAATGGAGTCTCCCTGTTCTGCGCGCATTTTTTCGTAAAGCTGGACGATTGCATCGCGGCGTTTCATCATAGAGCGGATCTCATAAACAGTCAGATATTTTCCGCAGCGGTCCATCACCTTCGCTTCATCGAGCTTTTTCAGTGAATCCAAAACGGACAGAGAAAAACGGGCCATATCGGTTTTTGCTTTGAGGGTGTCATTGTTCTTGAAACAACGGGAATGATCAATCATCCAGATTTTCCAGTCGGGAGTGATCAACAGGTTTCCAAGATTGCGATCGATGTTATAAACGAGGTTATCGAACAACCTGACCTTGTATAAATATTGATTCCAGGAGTCTACATCGGGTGGACTCAATCCTTTTTCTTTTCTGTCTCCTTCGGTCATTGCATTCGGGACCCACCACTGCACCATTCCCACCTCGCCGTTGTATTTACGCTCCACCGTAACGGGGACCATGTTTAACCCGAGCATCTTATCCAGCTCATAAGCGGCAACATCAAATTGCCAGCTGTCTTTAAAATCCATTTCTGCACCGGTCTTCAATTTCGTGATACCTGTTTTGCGGACATTTACATCCTTAAACACGGCATATAGCTCGGTGTCGCGATCCAACAGCGTTAGCTTGAGTGGATTGGTAATTCCCGTTCCCAGCTTTTTCGATTTAATGATTTTCGCATCACGCAACACCTTCTCTTTTGCTTCCGGTGTCGGATAAAGCTGCGCCAGATCGGGCTTTTCGGCGGTTTCTTGGGCAAAAACGGAAGCGACGAACAAAAACAAAATGAGGGACAGAAAAACTCTTCGGAACATTGTGGTGGTACCTCGTAGTTAAGCAATTGTAGAATATCGGCCTTGCGCCTGTCAATTTTGCAGTTTTAGGATAGGGAGTCTACTTAACTCTTTTGTACTTAAATTCAACTAACTCCGGATATGAAATCCCAGTATGATAGTTGAGGACCACTTTGAAGCTTGCGTTATCAATTTTCCCAAATTTCATAAGTCCCTTTAACGTTAACCGGTAACGAAGAGTGCCGGATTCCCCCGGTTTCAGCTGCGATATATGAGGGCCGAGAGGTTGGACCTTTCCGTCTATCGGACCTGTTTCCATAAAGAAATCCCCAAAGTGAAACGTCGGCTGGTCGCAGCGGTCGGAGTGATCGATTGGCTTACCTGAGATCGCAATACGAATCTCAAAATCAAAGGGTTTACCGGAGGATATCCTTCCCGGAGGACCGTCCCATTGGTACGTACACTTCCATGCCCACGGCGGCCCATTCGGTCCCCCTTGCTGCCGCTCGTATTCAGTCCCCGGCGCTTCATTGATTACCTCTGCAGAATTTTTACCAATCTTCAGAGTTCTTTTCCAATTCGGTCCATCGTCGAATCTTGTTCCTGAAAGTTTCCTTGGATCGCCAACCGTTGTAAGAACCCATTCATCTTCGTCTTCGCGCGGCGCTGTAATCTCCTTAACCGGATAAGGCTTTTTCAGGATCGCCAGCACGAAAGCCTTCATGTCGGTTACGGCAGGCCTGTCCTTCGTTCGAAGATCAATACTGGATGTGAAAATCGAGCGGATGTGTTGTAGTTCTTCCGGATCCGCGCCGGACCGGAATACGGCAAACGGGACTTCAAACTCCTCGCGAGAGATGCCGCCATGATTCCCCGTGAGCACCTGACTTTCGAAGTGATAGTCCGGATAGTTTGGTATCAGAATGATGTCACCGCTCATAGTGCTGTTATCACGTTCGATTCGATCCTCCAGGAATGCTGCGTCTTTTTCCGTTGCGCTCCACCCGAAATGTTGCAGGACCTGCGGATTCTGCATCAGAAAATCCTTGATCCCCCTTGTCACATAGCCGCCCGTTTGTGGATTCCGTTCAACGAAGGCTTCGTATTTTTGAGTATCCGGATTCTTGACCAGAATCATTTTGATGGTATTGCGGTAATGACCCGGCTCCGCAATTTTCTGCATGATTCCTGTGTTCAATCCATTTTTGCTCCACTCATGAAATAAGTGCGCGACAGAAAGCGCCTGCGCATACGACACGGGAACTTCCCATGGCTGGAAGTTCCGGACTTCGTTTTCTACTGCCGTCTGATTCCGGACGTGTGCGGATCGAATCCCCGGCATGGCCTGACCGCTATTTACTCTTCGCAGATAAATCTGCGCATGGCCGCCGCCGAGACCAACTTGAGCCGTGGTGGTTTCGTCATCGATATCAAACCGGTAACCAACGCGTTTGTGCGTGGAGGGTCTATCCACGAGGGCGCCATGCGGCAGATAGCCGAACGCATACATCAATTCTTCGAGCTTCCCGCGGGACTCAAATGCAT
>JBKKAT010000641.1:0-2736 GCA_046714535.1 Acidobacteriota bacterium
GGGTATGAAGGTTTACAGAGGTGCGTCATCTCGTGACCGATTATTGCAGTTAAGCCTTGGCCAAAACACTGCCGAAGACCAAGCGGATCGTTCAAGATGATTGGCGCATTAAAAACGTAGCGGTAGAAGTTGACTCCTGCCCTAAAGCGAATTGGATCTTCGCTGACGAACCTGCCGATGTTGGGGTTGTAATAGCGCACCCTATAAGAATTTGCCGGGAGTCTTCAAAGTTTAGAATGTGCTAAAACTACCACTCTTCGTCAGCTTCGATCGTGATGCTAAAGCCATGCTCACCAAGCCGATATCTCAAGGAAGAAAAATAGCCTGCATCACGTGCGGCCTGTTCCGACGGAAATATCAAAACCTCAGCATGATCTGCCGAATTTTCGTTACACCATTTTGGCTGCCAATTGTCCCTCAATCCAACAAAACAATCGAAGAGGGGTTCGCATTTCATTGCATAATCTTTTTTTTCCTTTAATGCAGCGACTGGGACTGGAAAAGGTCCCGTTCTAGCCATCGAAAAATATCCTAAAGCTTCAGCCTCTTGCTTATTCCGGAAGATGATTTTTTCACAACTCCCAAACCAAAACCATTCCCACGTGTTGGAGCAAACATCAAAATACATTTTTGTCTCTTTCAGGCCGAAGACCGTACGAATGTAACCTGAGCTACGTGCACTTTCGTCTGACTTGAACAGAACTAAGTTCTCGGTGGAAGTGTTTTTTCGTACTGCCGAATAACATTGATCGCTTGGTAAAAAATATTGACCCTTGAACTTTTGACTTGTTGATGTCTTGATCTCATCAGGCGTCGAAAATAAAACTCCAATCACTAAGGATTCTTTAGTATTATTGGCTTTTGCAGTGTTTGTTTTTCCCTTATCAGATGCTTGTGCCGTAGCCACAAGAATATTCTTTTCTGTGTTGTCCGTTCTCAAAAAACAAATAATTACCAACAGATTTACAAGTAAATATCGTAATTTCATTGAAATTCCTTTGCCATTAGGGATTGCCGACCGCAAAACACGGATCAACGAGGATTTTCCTTAGCTTTCTATGTGCAGAGTCATTGTACATCGGTCCAATGCAGCCGTGTATCATTTCATGAAAAATCGTTCTGGCTCGCCCACCGCGTCTTGTGTTCATCTGATTCTTGGAGCACACAACAATGCGGCTAGGAAGGCCGCGCTCCCCTGTGACGGAATCAACAGTACACTAGAAATATCCGTTCTATCCTTTGATCCGGTTTATCTCCTAATTTCCTATAAATTCTTCTTTCTTTGGTTGGCTCTAAAGTTCGCTGTTCGCGGACAGATTTTCCGCAAGTTTTTCTAGAATCTGCAAATGAAAACGAAACGCAACTGATCCGGCAAGACCTAATTTTTCCGCGGCCTTTTCCGTAGTAAGGTCTTGTTCATAATAGTGCTTCAAGAAATCCCTTTGTCGTGTATCCAGAAGATTCATGGAATGCTTCAACGCCGGGATATGCTCCGTGCCGAAGATCAATAATGCGATTACTGCAAGCAAACCCAGCAAATGTAGAACCTCCTCCTCCTCGGCTTTGATGCTTCTCTTCATTGTTCCTTCTGCGGATAGATGAAAGTGCAAAAGAACTTCATTTGATTTTTTCGCAAAGAGATAATGCAAGCGTGATTCACGATCCGGCCAGGAATGTCCTGCAAGCCCCTCATAGATCGCTCCGCGAATTTTGTAGGTGAGATAAGTTCGTAATGTTAATCCCTGTCTGGCGCGATATTGAGAAAAGGCTTCGGCGAGTCCTTCTTGCCCGAGCGCCAACAATTGTTCGACATCAACATCCGGAACAATCGTTTCACGTGTTTGCACTGCTATGCTTTTCACAAGCGGAAGGAACCGGGAAGGATCGAAGGACTGTGACATGGTTTAATTTCTACACACATAAATATAAAGGAAGCCAATATTCAAAGAAATATGGTATAGTCCTTTACAGATCACGTTTGCTTACGGCACAGTCAATGAAGACAGCCCGAGACCTCCTTATCGGCCAGGATTTAACCGTTATTTCCAAAAACCGAACGGTATATGACGCGGCCAAACTGATGGCAGAAAAAAAAATCGGAGCGCTGCCTGTCCTGGAAGGAGAAAGGGTGGTCGGAATTTTTTCCGAACGGGATATCATGAACAGGATCGTCGCAAAAGACCTGAATCCCCAAAAAACAACCGTAGAACAGGTCATGACCAAAGAATTGATTGTGGGAGCACCGGATGAGGATATTGAAAAGGTTCTTGTCCGGATGAAACAGGCGAATATTCGTCACCTGCCCATCATTGACAAGGACAAGCTGATTGGGATCATTTCTTTTCGTGATTTATTGCAGGCTGATCTCAAAGAGAAGGATGAAGAGATCAAAATCATGACCGCGTACATCCACTACATCCCGCCAACCTTCGAATCCTGATAATCGTGGATCTTGATCGTAATCGTAATCATGATCGTATCGTAATCGCTAATCAATAATCGGATTCTGCAACGAATTACGACTAAAGATTACGATTTACGAACACGACTACGATTACGATTGCGATCACGATCCACGATTATTAAGTTGACTGTTAACCGCCGGACTCATAGAATATTGCCTTCATCATGACTGAAACAGCACAAAAAGCCGAAGCACCCGCGATATCAACCAGCGTTTGGTACATGTCCGTACTCGTTTTACTGGGCTGGATGATACCAGGGGCTGCGCATCTC
>JBKKAT010000642.1:0-6136 GCA_046714535.1 Acidobacteriota bacterium
TCCAAAATCCTTCGAATGAACCGTAAAACTTTGATGCTAAAAAAACGCAAATACGGCCTGTGAAGAAGTGACCAGTGACTAGTGGCCAGAGACTAGTCCACTAACTACTGGGCACTGGTTAACTTAAATATGAAAATACGTATTCTATGGCCAGGGAAAACAAAGAAAGAACATTACCGCGCGGCCATTGAGGATTACGCGGCTCGCATTCGGAAGTTTCTGCCTCTGGAAATCATCGAAGTCCGTGAGCAACCGCTAAAAGAGCGCCAGCAGGCAAATCGAGTGCGTTCGGAAAGCAGAAAGCTTGCAGCGAAAAGACAATCAAGCTCCACGGTTGTGCTGGACCCTTCCGGCAAGATGTTGACGTCCGAAGAGTTTTCAAAATGGCTGGAAAACATAACTGGCGATGTGGATTTTATTTTAGGAGGACCTGCGGGAGTGGAAACTGGAGACGTCTCGCTTCGCTTCAGTTTCGGTAGGATCACATTGCCTCACGAACTCGCCAGAGTCGTGCTGCTGGAACAAATTTACCGCGCCCTGACCATTCAGCACCATCATCCGTATCACAAATAATCCTGACAAACCGGGACGATCTCCCCTCTTTGTTGTCTTTTCATTGAATTATGTGTATCATGTTGAACTTCATTTTAGGACCTGGAGATATAAATGGATAAAAAGCAGCTCGAAAAATACCGGAAGAAGCTGGTAGAAAAGAGAAAAGATATTCTTGACGAATTTCGAAAGAACGTAAATTACCGTATGGAATCTGCGGCCGATGATGGCACGCAGGATATCGCTGACAAAGCGACCATGGCCTATAACAAAGAATTTCTGTTTAGTTTGACTGATTCGGAAAGGGACATGCTGCAATTGATCGATGAAGCCCTCATCAGAATCAATTCCAAAGACTTTGGCGTTTGCAACTCGTGCCAGAGCGATATTAAGCAAACACGGCTCGAAGCCGTGCCCTGGGCCCGATACTGCATCACTTGCCAGGAGTTGCAGGAACAAGGCCTTTTGGAATAAATTAAAGGGGAATGAAGAACAGGTGGATTGGAATACTCTTCACCTTACTCTTTCTTATTTTTCTTGTTTCTGCAGCAAGACAGCTCGGTGCGCCGTTTCTTGACTCACGCCTCTTTCAACTGGAAAGCAAGCTTCTGTACGTTGTTTTAACCTCGGTTGCCTTCGGGGCTCTACTTTTGTTTTTGCTGGTGACTTTCTTCCCGCCATGGACAAAAAAATTTGAAGCAAAAGTTTCAGTCCCATTTACAACTCCTTCCCGAAAACTTGTGCAGGTGCAAATCGCTCTTCAACTAGGAGACCTGCGCAAAGCAATGGAACTTCTTTCACAGGTAACGGAAACGGATGCAGACTACTGGTATGCGTTGAAAATTAAAGGCGATCTGCATGCTGAGAAAGGGGAATTTGCCGAAGCGACCCAGTTCTACCGCAATGCGCTGAAACTGTCCTCCGGTTTGGAGCATGCCGTGCTACTTCTGTCCCTTGGCATTCTTTTTGAGCAGCAGGATCAATTCGAACAGGCCCGGGATTTGTACGGACAGGTATTGCAATCTTCCCCTCAGTCAATGGAAGCGATTCACCGGTTACGGAATCTTGCTGTCAGGGAACAGGATTGGAAAGAGGCAATGACCTGGCAGGAGAGGAAAGAGCAATTGTTTTTGCAGGAGACGGAAACGCCTCAGGAATCCAATTGGAAAATCGGAATCCGCTACGAGCTTGCGCGTTCTGCCGCTCAAACGGCTAACCACAAAACGGCACAGGCTCTACTAAAGTACATTTTCAGATTGACCGATTACTTTACGCCCGCTTATTTACTTCAAGCAGAAATTCATGAGAGACAGCAGAATTTCGTTCTTGCTTTGAGAGCTTACGAAGATGGATTTCTAAAGACGCAGAGCCCCGCTATATTAAGAAAAATTGGGGAATCCTTTTTGCTGCAAAATCTCCCACAGCGCGCCATCGAACTTTTACGGGAGGTGGTATGGAACCATCCGGAAGATCCACGCGTCGCGTTTTGTCTGGGAGATCTTTACCGGAAGCTCGAAATGACCGAAGAGGCAACAAGAATCCTCGAAGGGATCCGACAAAAGCATCCGGATTGGTTATTGAGTAATATTGCGCTGGCCGAACTCTATGAACGTTCCGGGCAGAGTCAGAAAGCGCTCCAGTTATATAAAGGGCTCGGCGATGGAACCGAAGTCCTATCCACCCAACCCTGGCAATGCTATAATTGTAATACTACATACAGGGATTATACCGGATTCTGCAGCTGTTGTTTTGAGTGGAATTCGATTAATCTAAATCAGAACAAGGCGGGAACATTGGATTTCGGATATGAGAAGTCTACCGCCTTACGTCTCTAAAGTTTTCGCAAGATTTAGTAAGTCTTTCCAACAGAGCCGTAACTCGGCTTACTCTCTATTTTTCCCATGGCCCTGTGTGATCTGCCGGGAATTGCAGTCTTATGCTGAAGTTCTATGCGAAGCCTGCCGCAAGACGTTGCCCGAAATGCCGCGATTCTCTTGTAAGATTTGTGGCAATCCCTTCCAGAAACAATGGCGGGTGAAGGTCTGCCCTGACTGCAAATTGCGGAGACCGAAATTAACCCGGATCAGGTCCGTTTTTTCGTATGAAGGTCCTGTAGCTCAAATGATCCATGAAATGAAATTTGCAAGGCGAGCACGTTTCGCGCGTTACTTTTCGGAGGAACTGTATTTATGTTTGTTGCGCCACTATCCCCATGGTGCGGAAGCCATTGTCCCGGTTCCCCTTCATCGATCGCGTGAGTGGCAACGAACCTTTGACCAGGCGAGTTTGATGGCTGAGTATCTGTGTGAACTTTCCGGAGTACCGGTTCGGAAACTTTTGCGTCGTTCCCGAAACACGATTCCTCAAACTTTTCTTTCCGGTCAAGCTAGAAGAAAGAATCTTGAAGGGGCGTTCTGTTTGAAACCTGGAATTGATCTTCCCAAGTCCGTCCTTTTGATCGATGATGTGATAACCACGGGAGCGACCCTGGAAGCCTGCTCTGTGTTGTTGAGAAAAGCCGGCGTGCGAAGAATTTATGGTTTGACCGTTGCCCGCGCCGTTCTGAAACCATAAAGGAGCGCAGGCCTCAATGCAACATTAGGGTTTAGCCGGCACATCTCTAAAAGCTCCCTATCCACGTTCTTACACTCAGACACCGAACTGGCGGAAATGATGATCCATGTGCTTGTACATCAATTTTCCCCAATCCTCACAGGTCATTTTTCCGAAGAAGGGATGTTGAAAACATTTCACTGAATCGGGTCCTTTTGCCAATTTTTGAAACGCTTCCAGAAATCGTTGCTTTTCAACTTCAAAATCTCGATTGTCCTTCATTACGAACTCCGGCGCAGTCGGTGAGTTCTTTCCGAATGGCTTCTCATTTCTGAAAAGACCCTTAAACATCCAGCCGATCAGGCTAAAAGGTGTTTTTTTTACTTGAATGTCTCCCACCGGAACCTGCAGGGCCACGGTGCAATGAGCGAGCATTTGGGCTGCGTTCATTTTGCCCCACTCATTTGTGGTGTTCGCGTTTAGCTTTTCAAATCTCTCTCTGATTTCTTGCAATGTGGCTTCATCAAATAGTGTTTTCATAGATTTCCCCGCCTATCTGGTCATCCGGTCTATCCTTTTTCATTTTATGGTATCTTAGCTGGTCTTATGGAGTCGATCATAGCAGAAACTTCGATGGAGAAATCCCGCTTCTTCGACTGGCGGCGTAGCTCTGTTTTGAGAAGAATTGCCACGCTGCGGATAGAAGAATTTATTGCCTATCTGTTTTTTGTGCCATGTCTGGCAATCACACTCCACGCAAATTCTTATTTCTGGTTGGAAGGCTACGGTTTTGGTAGCAAAATCGCAGGCGGGCTCTGGCGAATAGCAATCGTTACAGCCATGTTCCCTTTGATCCCTTATCTATCCAGAAAATCGGAAACGTCTCGCTTCTTCAAGATTGCTCGAAATGCTTTACCGTTCCTGATCGCGATTGCCATCTACACCAATCTTCATGACACGATTCACTTCGTCAATCCTAATGATGTTCAGGACTGGTTCTTAAGAGCAGACATATGGTTGTTTGGTGTGGAACCAACGATCTGGGCACAGCAGTTCTACCGGCCCTGGCTAACGGAGGTTTTATCCTTCTGTTACGCGAGCTACCTGCCCCTGACTATCCTGATTCCTCTTCTGTTGTATATAAAAAGAAGGGATCTGGAAGCCCGCGAGACCCTGCTCGGGATCGTTTTGTGTTTTTACTGGGGGTATTTGCTTTACATTCTCTTTCCCACAGTGCCGCCCCGTCTTTGGATTGCGGATCTGTACACCAGGGATTTTGAAGGCGGTATGCTACTCGCTACTCAGCGGGCGATGGTCTCTATTTCGGAATCTTCCTCGCGCGCCGCATTTCCTTCCTTACACATCGCAATTACGATTCTTACTTTGAGTTATGCATTCCGGTTTGTGCGAAAACTGTTCTGGGTTTTGTTGCCGCTCGCGATCGGATTGATTCTTGCAACGGTCTATCTGCGCCATCATTATGTGGTCGATTTGCTCGCAGGAATTCCGTTGGCCATCCTGGCCCATCGCTACTCGCCTGCCTGGGAGCGAAAGTGGGAAAGCGTGAAAAGCTATTTAACGCAAAGTCGCCAGAACGCGAAGTAAATCATTTCTTTTCTGCAATGTATTTTTTTACATTGGCTTCCAGGATCGATAGCGGAACGGCTCCGCTCCCAAGCACAACATCATGAAATTCGCGGATGTTGAATTTCTCCCCCAGGTCTTTCGTCGCTTGTTTGCGCAATTCCTGAATCTTTAGTTCTCCGATTTTGTAAGCGAGAGCCTGGCCGGGCCACACAATATAACGATCGATTTCCACAGTGATGTCATGTTCGGATTTGCTGGAATTTGCTTTGAAATAATCGATAGCTTTCTGGCGCTCCCATCCCATCACATGCATGCCGGTATCCACCACGAGGCGAACCGCGCGCCACATCTGGTATGTGAGTTGTCCGAATTTTGAATATGGATCCTTGAACAAACCAAGCTCTGGACCAAGGCTCTCACTATAAAGACCCCAACCCTCTACGAATGCGGTATAACCGCCGAAATTCCGGAAATTGGGCACGCTTTCCAATTCTTGAGCCAGCGAAATTTGCAGATGATGCCCCGGAACTGCTTCATGAATCGAAAGCGCTTCCATTTCCCATTTTGGGCGCGTTTCCAGCTTGTACGTGTTTGCATAATACCATCCCGGCCGTCCCGCTTTTAAATTTCCTTCATTGTAGTAGGCGGTGGTTTGAGAAGGGGCAGAATAATCCGGAACTTCTCGCACGCCGTATGGTGTTCGCGGTAATTTTCCAAACAATTTTGGCAACTCCGCATCGATTCTTTTGCAGATGTCGCGATAACCCGTCAGCAGGTCTTCAGGTTTCGTGTAATAAAAACCTGGGTCGGTTCTTAGATAATGTAAGAACTTTGCGAATCCGCCTTTGAATCCTGTCTCAGCGATGATCTTGTCCATCTCACCGCGAATGCGAGCAACTTCACGAAGGCCGATTTCATGAATTTGTTGCGGCGTCATATCGGTTGTGGTAGAAACCCGGGCGGCATAGGCGTACCATTCTTTTCCATCGGGAACAGAAGAGATCCCAATCGACTCGCGCGTGTTGGGAAAATATTCTTTCGTCCAGAATTCGTAAAGCTTTCGATACGCCGGAATGACTTTCGTTTGAATGGCCTGTTTTCCCGAAGCTCGCAGCCGGTCTTGATCCGTTTTGCCGATGGAGTCCGGAAATTCTTGAAACGGGGCATAGAAAGCGCTTCTTTCTACTTGATCCACCGCGTGAGCCTTGATTTGATCTCCTACAGCGCGAAGCGTTATTTTTGGCGGCGTGATCTTCTTGCTCAATCCTTCCTTCATTCGTTCTATCGTTTGATCGATCATCGCAGGGAACTTGTTCAGCCGCGCCAGATAATCTTCATAGTGTTTTACATTTTTGAAGGGAAGCTGCGTGACGTTATCCGGAGCCTGTTGCTGAATTCCTCCCATTTGATTGATGGGCATTACGTAATCGGGAAACTGATGTCC
>JBKKAT010000643.1:0-6705 GCA_046714535.1 Acidobacteriota bacterium
TTTTCGAAGTTCTGAAGGTCAAGCCTTACATTGGCAGAAACTTTACAGAAAATGAAAATAGCATTCCGGCGCAAAGAGTAGCGATTTTGGGATACGGATTATTTCAACGTCAATTTGGAGGACAAAGTAGCATCCTTGGAACGAGGGTCCGCATCGATGACGAGTTTCATACAATCATCGGCGTAATGCCGAAAGGATTCGCTTTCCCCTCCAAAGAAACCGAAATCTGGATTCCAACTTACGTTCATCCACAGGCCCATCGCGGCGCTCACAATCGTCGCGTCATTGCGCGAATGAAATTCGGCGAAACCCTACAGAAAGCGCAGGATCAAATGAACTTGATCACGGCACGGCTTCGGAATGAATATCCCGAACAGTATCCCGAAGGAAATGGATTTGGCGTCAGCGTTGTGCCGTTAAAAAACTTGACTGTGGGGAACGTGCGTTCCTCTTTATGGTTTCTTTTTGCGGCCATTAGTCTGGTGCTGCTGATTGCATGTGCCAACGTTGCCAATTTGTTGCTGGTTCGTTCTGCAGCTCGCCGCAAGGAAACGGCGATCCGAACTGCGTTGGGCGCCACGACTGCGCGGATCGTCCTTCCGATGATTCTGGAAAGCACGATCCTTGGTCTTGCGGGTGGTTTGGTTGGACTGCTTCTCGCGGGATGGTGCATCACTGCATTGCCTGCTCTGGCGGGGGAATTCATTCCGCGGATCAATGAAGTGCGAATCGACCTCAGCCTTTTTGCATTCACGCTTGGAATCTCCCTGGTTGCCAGTTTACTATTTGGAATTCTTCCTGCATGGCATGCCGCGGGGCGCGATGGCAGCGATGCGCTTCGTGAAAGCGGTCGGGCTACTGCGTCCGCTTCTAGCATTCGCACAAAAAGACTTCTGGTGGTGGCGGAAATTGCGCTGGCCATGATGCTCCTCAATGCCGGAGCGATCGTGATGCTGAGTTTTCGAAATCTGGTTGCGGTGAATCCTGGATTCCGCGCGGAGGGAGTGATGACTTCGCGCGTTGCGCTGCCCCGTGGAAAATATGGTGAAGAGAACAGAAGCATCGCCTTTTATAATCAGCTGCTGGAACGATTGCGATCACATCCCATTGTGCAGCGCGCGGCTGTGATTTCGCAGTTGCCCCTTTCAGGGAATAGCACCGATATGTCCATTGAAGTGGAAGGATACATTCCACCGGTGCCAGGTATGAATGCGTACGAGCAAGATAGAATCATTTCACCGGATTATTTTGAGTCTATGAAGATTACGATTCTTCAAGGCCGGGATTTCCTGCCATCGGACACTGTAGATCGCCCGGGAGTTGTGATTATCAGCGAATCGCTGGCCAGAAAATATCTGCCAAATCAGGATCCGGTTGGGAAGCGAATTCGTAGAGGTGGAGCCGGCTCCGGCAATGAATGGTCAACGGTCGTAGGGGTTGTGGAAGACATCAGGCATTTTGGACTCGAAAGGGAAATTCAACCCATCCTATATTCTCCCTACACACAAATTCCGGAAAGGAACTTCACAATCGTTGTTCAAATCTCCGGCAATCCGCGTGCTGTGACGGAGGCGATTCAACAGCAGGTGCATTCCATCGATAAAGATCTGGCTGTTTTTGAAATCAAGAGCATGGAGCAAACGGTTCGCGAATCGATTGCGCAACCACGATTCAACTTATATTTGATTGCCGCCTTCTCCCTGATCGCAATCGCGCTGGCATGCGTTGGAATTTACGGAGTGATTTCTTACACGGTCAGTCAGCGAACACAGGAATTCGGGATCCGCATTGCACTGGGGGCGCGATCAAATCACATTTTGTCGATCATTCTGAAAGAGGGATTGCTGCTGGTGTGCTGCGGATTGTTGATTGGATCATTGGCAGCTGCGGGAGCGGTCCGTTCGCTGTCGTCACTTCTGTTTCAAGTAAATCCGAATGATCCCGCAGCTCAAACGGTCGTCACTGCCTTGTTGGCGTTGATTGCGCTTTTTGCGTGTCTGGCTCCCGGGTTGCGTGCGACGAGAATCGATCCCGCAAGGACCCTGAAATCGGAATAACAACATTTTGGTTGAATCTGGAAAATTCAGTTGTAATTTATTCATGCAAAGAACATATGCCTGTGAAGAAAAAAGTTTTCATAACAATTGCCATTCTGGCTCTTGGCGGCGCACTACTTTTCTTTGCCGCTCGTAAATGGACAGCTGACTATCTCAGTAAAAGGATTCATGCAGAAATCATTCGTGCCGTTGAGGACCGGTTTAATGGAAGAGCCGAATTGCAGAGTGTTCAAGTCAAGCTTTCTCTGCGCCCTCAAATCGTCGGAAATAAACTGAACATATGGAGCAGAAAAAAATCAGATTTGCCTCCGCTGATCACAATCAATCGTTTCACTCTTGACACTTCACTTTTCCAGCTAAGAAAACGTCCGGTAAGAATCGATCTTGTGCAAATAGACGGCCTACTCATACAGGTGCCATCGAAACAGGAGAAACCTCCAGTTGTTTCGGAGCTACAATCGGTTGTTCAGAAAGTAACGCTCGCAGCCAGTGCACCAAGGTCCGCGACAACACCTCAAAATCTCGTTTTCGTTGTGGAGCGGATGCATGCCGACCGGGCACTCCTGAAAATTCTTCCCAAAAAAGAGGGGCGCGATCCACTTGTCTTTGACCTTTACAAGGTTCATTTACGTTCCGTTGGCGACGGTTTACCGATGCAATATGACGCCATATTGAAAAATGCAATGCCTCCCGGTTTGGTTCAAACGAAAGGTAACTTCGGCCCCTGGAATCAGGAGGATCCCGGGGCTACCGCTTTAACGGGTGATTACAATTTTCAAAACGCGGATCTTTCCGTTTTTCGCGGTATCTATGGAAAACTTTCTTCCACGGGGCGATTCACCGGCGTATTGCGGCGGATTGTTGCGGATGGAACGACGGATACTCCCGACTTTGGAGTCCGGCCTGGAAAACATCGAACACGTCTTGCCACTACGTTTCACTCCATCATCGATGGAACAAGCGGAGATACGATCCTTCAACCTGTTGTTGCCCGCTTCAATAAAACGACAGTCGTATGCGATGGTGGCGTAACAAAAAGGCCCGGTTTTAAAAGCAAGTCCATAGTACTGAAAGTGAAAATTGAAGAAGGCAGAGTAGAGGATTTATTGAACCTGGTCGTTCCGGACCATCCTCCCTTGCTTGGTAATATTCGCCTGAACACGAAGTTTGACTTGCCTCCTGGCGCTGACGATGTTGTGAAAAGATTACAACTGAACGGCACGTTCGGCCTTGAGAAAGCTGAATTCACAAGTGATACAGTGCAAAACAAAATCGAAGAATTGAGCAGAAAATCCCGTGGAATTCATGAACCACGGCAGGAACGAATTGCGTCCGATCTGCAGGGAACGTTCGCTCTCAAGAGAGGATTGTTATCGTTTTCTCATTTGCAATTTTCAGTTCCCGGAGCGAATGTGCGTTTGGCAGGGAATTACGGACTACTGAATGAGCAGCTGCATTTTGAAGGACATCTCCAAATGCAGGCAAAGCTTTCACAGACTCAAAAAGGCATCAAAAGTATTCTGCTGAAATTGGCCGATCCGTTTTTCAAAAAGAAGAATGCGGGCTCTGTTGTGCCCATCAAAATAACCGGGACGCGGAAAAATCCGCAGTTTGGATTGAATTTTGGAAAGTGAAGTTGCATTAGCAGATCGCTACCAGACAAAGACGAGGTGGAAGGGGACGTTGGTTTCGTTCCAGTGTTCCGCGGCAGTGAGCCAGACATCCACGAGCACTGCGGCAAGCCGGGAGTTGCGGCGCCAAAGTGAGGTGGCATTCTTAACAAAGAATACGTATCCTGTTGCCGGGAGCCATTCCAAATCCTGCAGACATTCATCCAGAGCATCGAGGTTGTGTCCGAAATAATCGGGAAACGCCAGCGCGACGGCGATTGCTGCAAGCAAATCCTTCTGCGATTTTATTTTCGCCGCTGAAAATTCTCGCGCCAATAAGCCGGATGATGCTTCCAGCACCTCTTGTAATTCCGATTCTTCGATGAAATGAATGCATTGAAATGTCGACTTCTTCAGGATTCCTGCATTCATGGCTTTCCGGGCTCTCCTTGTTCGTTGATGCGAATAAACGTTCGATAGTGGTCCGAAGTGTAATACAACTCGCCCTCGTTTCCGCAGACGATTCTTCTGGCGCCGCGATGATTCACTCCTCGTGTCAACACCGTGTACTCCTTATAATATCCGGCAGGCTTTTGGGGCAAACGTGCTTCGCGATTCTGAAACGTTGTTCCATCCCGTTTGAATTTCCGTTCTCCCGTTTTTATTCTGCGTAATGCATTCCGGATCTCGATGCCTTCTTCTTTCGTGAATGTCGATGGTTGCGTCTCAGGCGCGGATACTCGCGGTGCGGTTTGCCTGGAATCCTGATTGCGCGGTGATTCCGTTTTCAAGAAATATCCGGCGAGCACCGCCACGATCAAAACGAAAATGGGAATCAGTCGTTTCAAAGAAGATTCTCCCCGCACTCGATTTTCATTGCAAAGGGAGTATAGTTCGTGATGTCAACCTGCGCCTGGATCAGATTCTCCGCTGGTAACGACTTTTCTGCGACTGAAGCCGGCCCACGCGACTGCGGCCATATAAAACACCTGTTCAAGTGTGCGGTGAAATAGAGGCGTGGCCGGTTCACCGCCGAATTCGATTTTGTGCATGGCTGCATAAACGTTGGCTGGAAACACAGCAAGTAGTAGCAACAGTAGTCCCACTGCCGCGAGTCGCCGCGTCTTCGGAATTAAGATGCCTATGGCGCCTGCAATCTCAGCCACACCCGTGAACGTCACCCAGAAAGCAGGATTGCCCAAAGCAGGAGGAACCATCCGAATTAGATCGTCGCGCAGCCCCACAAAGTGCGCGCATCCGGTGAGCAGAAACATGGCAGCCACACCCGCGCACAAAGCGGAAGGCAGTGTAGCAAAGTAGCCTCGGTCCAGATGCAACGCGCCCGCAACTCTGGCAAGAATCGTGACAACAACGAGTGTGATGAGAGGTGGGCTCACGTAAAGCAGTATAGTATCAATTTGTAGCGCAAAACATCGCCGTTGTTAGTTGTTTTTAAGGATCCTGCCGCAGCCTTGAAATGGTATGAACAGTCCATCGAAGCCCATCCTGATTCCACAGCGTCCTCTTGAAGCTTTCCGATGTTTATTTCTTCCGGGGGACCTTCAAAAGGAACGCTTGTCTAGTCAAAGCATTTACGGCGCGTTGCGTTGAGACGTGAATCAGGTTGCCCGACACATCACAATTTTGCCATTGCGATTCGAGCGCTAATATGCTAAACTTAGCATTCCTAATAACTTAGAATGACCTGGGTTAAAACTCAGGCGGCCAGCCTTGATGGGTATTAAGAGGTGAATACCCTTTCAATGACAGTGAACAATGTAGATCAAAAAACGCTTTCTGATTTTCCATCGGTTCGCATCGCCATTTTTACGCATGATGCTTACGGACTGGGACATGTGCGACGATGCTTGAACATCGCTCAGGCTCTTGCGAGAAGAGCTCCGGATGCCGCGATTTTATTGATCACCGGATCGCCGGCGGTTGACCTATTTGCTTCGCTGCCTCCCAATGCAGATTACGTAAAGATTCCGACGATCGTAACTTCTGGTTCAGAGAGTGCGCATCCTCCCATCCTGCCTGTTGGAGTTGCCGAACTATCCTTATTACGCCGCGAGTTGATTCTACAAACGTTGAGCACTTTTGCGCCGGACGTATTTCTCGTAGATAACTTTCCTTTAGGGGCCAGGCTTGAGCTTCTCCCGGCGCTGCAGGAGCTGCGAAAATGCCGGACGCGAATCGTGCTCGGATTACGCGATATTGCAGATCCTCCTAATAAACTCCGCACCGACTGGAATCGCGAGGGGATGTTTGGAGTTTTGGAACGCTATTACGACAGCATTCTTATATATGGAGTGAAGGAAGTCCTGGACGTTGTGGAAGCGTATGGCTTCTCCCCATTGATCGCTTCCAGGGTTCGGTACTCCGGTTACGTCACATCGGAGTTTTTTCAGATTCGCCCTTCTGAGGACGTCCGGCGCGAATTGGGCGTAAATGGTCCGTTTCTTTTTGCAACAGTAGGTGGAGGAGGGGACGGTTTTCCGTTGCTCGAAACCGTTTTGAAAACACTAATGCTCATTCCATCCCTCTCTGCGCTGGTTGTAACAGGCGCTTTCATGAAACCGGAAGAGCGCCAGCAATTAGAAAGCCTGGCCCGGTCACGTTCGGGAATCACGGTTCGTGGATTTGTGAACGATGTTCCCAGTTACCTTGCTGCCGCGGATGCGGTCGTCGCCATGGGAGGGTACAACACCACGGCGGAGATCCTGGCGCTGCGATCAAAATCAATCCTTGTTCCTCGACACTGGCGCTCGGGCGAACATTCAAACCGGGCGAAGTCTGCCGGTGGAGATATGGAACAGCTGGTTCGAGCTCAAACGTTGGCTAAATTAGGATATGTGGATTTCATTCATCCAACAGATCTCACAGCTCAAACGCTTGCGGAACGAATCACCGCAACGCTTCAATCAAATCAAAAGGAGCCGGACGTGCGCGTCAATGTTTCGGGAGTTCAATTCGTTGCCGATCATCTTCTCGACCTTGCCCGCAAAAGGAATTGATCATGTCTGCAGAAAAGCATC
>JBKKAT010000644.1:0-5453 GCA_046714535.1 Acidobacteriota bacterium
CCAGTGTCTTGAGCACCGCGCGATCCAGAGCCGGCACCAAACGTTCCGGAACCAATGGCTGTTCAGAGGCGAGCAGCGCAAATTCATCCTCTTCTTGTGAACCGGTGACTTCTTCATGGTAATCAGGATCGGCGTTGACGGCCCACAGATCGTACGTCCCCCCTTCAATGTTTCGAACGGCCAGCATGGCGGTCAGCATGGAGTGATCCTGATTGTTGTACTTATGCATTCCATTTCGGCCCACGAGTTGTAGATTTTTCAACGGCTCAAGGAAATCCTGAATCTTTTCCAGACTCTGTTTATAGGTCGAATCATAAACCGGATAGGCTTTTTGCATTCTCACAACAGTACCGTCTTCTACATCCCTTTGAGAGACGAGTCCGAGAATTTCCAGTTCTCTCTTTGCCAGATCAATTAACTCTGCATCCGGTGTGTTCCACAGACCATCTCCCTCGAAACAGAAATACTCAAGGCCAAGACAGGTCTTTTCCTGATCCGGGACCATATCCGGACTCCAGTTTTTGAAGTTCTGAATCCTGCCGACCTTCACCTGTGGATCGTGAATGTAAATCCAGTTGTCAGGAAACAGTTCTTTCTGATTTACGATGAGAGCCACGGTCACAAAATCCCTGTAATTCAAAGCGTCTGCGGCCTGACGCACTTCTGCCGGAGCATCCGGAGAGAGTTTGTCGATTAACTCCCGGATGGGCATGGTGCTGATGAAATGAGTTCCGGGAATGATTTCCTTTTTCCCATCGCTTTGCACTTCAACTGCCTGAATGCCATTTTTATCCCACAGGAGTTTCGCTACGTCAGCATTTAATCGGATCTCGCCGCCATTTTGAGTGACGATCCCGGCAACCCGCTGCCACATCATCCCCGGCCCGAATCTTGGATAGTGAAATGCGTCGATAAGTGATTTGATTACGTCCCCTTTTTTCTGGTTTTGCTGTTTGAGAAGCGTGTTCTTCAAAACGGTCATCAGGGAAAGTCCTTTGATCCTTTGAGCGGCCCATTCTGCGCGTATTTCGCTGCATGGAATTCCCCAGACTTTTTCGGTATAGGTCTGGAAAAAAACTCGATAGAGTCTTTTGCCGAAACGATTGGAGACCCATTGTTCGAAAGTATCATTCTTTGGATCCGGAAAGATGCGGGCCCACAGGTAACTGATAACGATCAGGAAACTATTGAAAAAACCGAGCCCTAAAAGAGCATTCCAGGCTCGAAGAGGATAGTAAAAAAATTTGTGATTGTAGTAGATCCGGGAAAGGCGTCCGCGATAGAGAAAATCGCCTTGCAAGACATCATGCCACATTTTCTCCACCGCGCGAACCTTGGTGAAGAACCGGTGCCCACCGATATCGAAGTGATAGCCTTTATAACTGACGGTTCGCGCCAAACCACCAACGAGCGGATCCTTTTCGAGTACGATCGATTCAATCCCTCGATGGCAAAGGTCATAAGCGGCCGTCAGCCCGGCCGGGCCGCCGCCGATGATCACAACTTTTTTGGTGGCAGACTGTTCCATAGAAATTTATTACTATACCATTGTAATTTTTAACGAAAGAATAAAAAGGAATATAAATGAAACAGATTGCACACTTTTGCATCTTTTTGATTCTATTTGCTGCGGCTGATCTTACCGCCGGAGAGAATAAAGAGCTCGATGCTTTAGTAGAAAAGTACTATGAAGAGCTACTCGAGTTGAATCCAATGATGGCCACCGAAATCGGTGATCCCCGTTACAACAACCGGTTTGCAAATTCTATTGGCCCGGAACATCGGGAAAAGGCGGAAAAGCTGGAAAGAGGGTATCTGGCAAAAATCAAAGCCCTGGATGCTTCCGGGTTAAAGGGACAGGATCTCTTAACATACGAAATTTTCAAAAGAGACCGGGAATTAGAAATAGAGGGTTATCGTTTCCCGGGTCATTTGCTCCCGATAAACCAGGCGTTCAGCACTCCGAATTTTTTTGTTCAGCTCGGATCCGGAAAAGGCTCGCATCCCTTTAAGACGGTAAAAGATTATGAGGACTTTCTCCACCGGATCGACGGCTTCGCGGTATGGGTGAATCAGGCCATCGTTAACATGAAAGAAGGGGTCAAGAAGAAGTACGTTCAGCCGACCGTGCTGATGGAAAAAGTGCTGCCCCAGCTGGAAACGCAGATTGTAGAGGATCCGGAGAAAAGTCTTTTCTGGGAACCGATCCGCAATTTTCCCAAGAATTTCAATGAGGAGGATCGCAAACGTCTAACTGCAGCATACGTGAAAGCAATTTTGAATAAACTTGTGCCCGCTTACCGTTCGTTGCATCACTACATCCGTGACGATTACCTGAAACAAACACGGGCCTCAGTAGGCTTGAACGCTTTACCTGACGGAGCGACCATTTATGCCTACAACGTAAAAGTTATCACGACCACGAACCTGACCCCCGAAGAGATACACCAGAAAGGCCTCAGTGAAGTGAAGCGAATTCATGATGAAATGCGCAAAGTCATGAAACAGGTTGGTTTTAAAGGCGATCTGAAAGCATTCTTCAATTACATGAATGAAGATCCGCAATTTTATTACACAAAGCGGGAAGATCTTCTGCAAGGCTATCGCCAGTTAAAAGAAAAAATCACACCGCTGTTGCCGAAACTTTTTGATGTGATGCCAAAAGCAGACTATGAAGTTCGAGCGGTAGAAGAATTTCGTGAAAAATCCGCATCCGGCGGCTCCTATGATAGCGCTTCTCCGGATGGCTCGCGTCCCGGCGTTTTTTATGTGAATGCTTACGACCTGAGTGCGCGGCCGAAATGGGCGATGGAAGCGCTTTCTTTGCATGAAGCGGCGCCCGGTCATCATTTTCAAATTGCGATCCAGCAAGAGTTGGAGGAGCTGCCGCGATTCCGGCGTTTTGGAGGTTACGGAGCCTTCGTGGAAGGATGGGGACTTTACGCCGAATCGCTCGGAAAAGAGCTTGGCGTTTACACGGATCCCTATGCATATTTTGGCTCGTTGAATGCTGAGTTATGGCGCGCCATTCGTCTGGTGGTGGATACCGGTTTGCATTCAAAAGGTTGGACTCGCCAGGACGTGTTGAATTACATGTACGAAAATTCAGCAGTTAAGGAAGCGCGTGCTGTCAGCGAGGCCGAGCGTTATATCGCGAATCCAGGTCAAGCGCTTGGATACAAGATCGGACAGATGAAAATCCGGGAACTTCGCGATCGCGCGGAGAAAGCACTCGGTGCCAAATTCAACGTGCGCGAATTCCACAACCAGGTTCTGCTGGATGGTGCTTTGCCACTCGATGTTCTGGAGCGCAAAATCGACCGCTGGATCGGTTCAAAGACATAAGAACAGCGCCGGTAGGATGCTTCTGTTCATTCAAAAATCTCTTCGAACCGCCGGACCAACTCCACGTTAACATAAGGTATGGTGGGCCTAGGCAGACCGGCGAATCCAGTGTTGTAGCAAATAGATTTATACTTGACTGTCGTATGAAAAACGAGGCTTTGATCAAAAAAATGGGCGCGACCTTAAGTGAGTCGAATCAAGGCATCGTTTGCGCATACCTTTTTGGGAGCATTGCAAGAGGCGATGATCATCCGGAAAGCGATATAGATGTTGCGGTCCTACTGAAAGAGAGACCTGTTTCGACCTTTGAGGGATTGGGATTGGAACTGGCGGGAAGACTCGAGAGGGATATGGGAAGAAGGACCGATCTGATTATCTTGAACGATGCACCTGTTGATCTCATTCATCGTATTCTGCGTGATGGTATTCTGATTTACGAAACGGATCGCTCACGCCGGATTTCCTTCGAGACCAGGGCACGTCAGGACTACTTCGATATACTTCCTTATCTGCGCCAATATCGCCAAAGCAGGGTTGGATAGTGACAGACATTCAGCTCATAGAAAAAAAATTGGCGTTTATTGAAACGTGTATTCGGGAACTGAAGGACCTTGCACGACCAGACCAGATCGAAACGGATACGCGCGAAGAACGATTTGTAGCATACACGTTGCAGATTGCGATTCAGGCCGCGCTGGATATAGCATCACACATTGTATCCGATCTAAGACTTGGTGAACCGGAAACAAATCGACAGATGTTCGATCGACTATTGTCCGCTGGCTGGCTCTCTTCTGAACTAACGGAAACGATGTACAGGATGTCTGGATTTCGCAACATCGTTGTTCATGGTTATCAAACCGTGAACACAAAGATTCTCCGGGATATTGTCGAAAACCGGCTTGATGATCTTCTTCAATTTGTCAGAACCATTCGCGAGCGATTACAACAACCGGAATAGGCCTGACTCTTCACAGGAACCTGGAGCGCATAAATAGGCTAACTCGACCCTGAAAATAAGGTAGAATATTTTCTCTTGAAATCACATCTAATGGGGTAAGGAAAACCATGAAACAAGTCCTGGAAGGAGCATCCCCGGCGATTCACGATCTGGAAACTGTTCGTTCGATTCTTCGTGAATACTACGGACGCCATCTCAAAAGCAAATCGGATCTATCTCAAAAAGCATGCTGCACGGACGAGAGTCAAAAAAGATTCAAAGACATACTGGAGCTGATTCCCGATGAAGTAAAAGCTCGCCACTATGGTTGTGGTTGTCCGGTTCCTGAAGACGATTTAACAGGTTTGCGAGTGTTGGATCTGGGATCGGGAGCGGGTGTGGATGCTTTTATTCTGTCTTACCTTGTTGGTCCATCCGGATTTGTTTATGGAATCGATATGACCGATGAACAGCTGGAAATTGCTAACAGCAATACTTCCACTGTTATGAGACGGTTCGGTTATAGAGAGCCGAACGTCCGTTTCGAAAAGGATTTTATCGAAGTGGCCGGATCGATTCCGGATCAATCCATTGATGTTGTGATTTCCGATTGTGTAATCAATTTGTCTCCGCGAAAAGATCTCGTATTCAAAACAATTTTTCGTGTGCTGAAAGATGGCGGAGAATTTTACGTTTCGGATATTGCTTCCGACCGCCGCGTTCCCGATTTGATCCGAAATAATCCGGAAATGCTTGCGGAGTGTTTGGGCGGCGCTGAATATGAGCACGATTGGTTTGATGTGATGAAGGATTGTGGATTTCAGGATCCGCGAACGGTAAGCCGCATGGAAGTTCAAAGGGATGTTCTTGGTGAACCGATTGTGTTTTACTCCATGACCGTTCGCGGCTTCCGTTTTGACAATCCCTTAGATCGCCGCTGTGAAGATTACGGCCAGATCGCAACGTACAAGGGAAATGTTCCCGGCCTTCGCGCTCGGTTTGCGCTGGACGATCATCACGTGTTTGAATCTCATCGGCCCACACCGGTTTGCCGCAACACCGCGCGGATGCTGCAAGAATCAAGGCTCGGCCGCCACTTTGATGTCACTCCGCCCGTAAGACATTTCGGATTATTCGACTGTGCCCCAACCACAACGAATACCGATAC
>JBKKAT010000645.1:0-12376 GCA_046714535.1 Acidobacteriota bacterium
TGATCCCTCCACCTATAACCGAATTCACGTTGACACCAAAATGGGCGTGCTCTGCGAGCATTTGAAGCTTTTTGTCCAGCACTTTCAAGCTCTTTTTGGATACCTCATCCGGAGTAATATTGTCGATGCTGATTTGCAGGTGATCCAGGCCAGCCTGATTCAATCGCTTGATCCGGTCGATGTTCAGCAAATAACCATTGCTGATGAGTCCGGTCATAATTCCACGTTTTCGGGTGTGGACAATCAAATCGTCCAGTTTCGGGTGCATCAAGGGTTCACCGCCACTGATAACGAGAACAGTGAGTCCCAGATCGGCCAACTTATCGATCCGCTCCCTCATGATTTCCTCGGGAACCGGAGGCGAGAAATCATCGAACTCGTTGCAGTAGGTACAAGCCAGATTGCACCGGCGCATAGGCACAATGTGAGCCAGAATAGGATGGCGTGTCGTGGCTAAACCACGGCCAATCATGATGAATTCGCGTATCCGGCGAGTAAACCGAATATGTAGAGGAATAATAGCGCACCTCACCTAGAGTTATAAATGCTTATTCTGTATGGAGTAACAGGCGTTTGCGCCAAGCAACAATATCATGAATCCTCCAAAACGCAAATAGCAAGAGTCGGGCCCTCAACTCCGCCCTCGTCCTGTTAGACTCCGATCTGATGTTTGATGTTTTATCACATGAATGTTATGTTTAAAATCCTGTCTAAACAAGAGTTATGAAGAAACTATACTGGGCGCTGCTTTTGGTTTCCTTCGCGTTTACAGTCTCATTGAACGCCGCGGATTCACTGCAGCAAATCGTCGACAAGTTGCAGAAGAAGTATCAGAATATGGGAGCCCTGCAAGCGGATTTCTCGCAAAGCTATCAATCGAAACGATTTTCAGGTAGTCCAAGAACCGAAACAGGTGTGGTTTATTTGCGCAAAGGCGGTTTGATGAAATGGGAATATCACAAGCCGGAAAAGAAAATATTCGTCAGCGATGGCGTTTTCTATTTTTATTATGTTCCTGAAGACAAACAGGTGGTGAAGAGTCCTGTTGATAATATTAACCAGCAATCCCCCGCGTTGTTTTTGGCCGGAAGGGGCAATTTTGCCAAAGATTTCAAGGCGCAATGGGCTGACCCCAGGGCAGGCTCCCGTCTGGTAAAATTGATTCCGGTAAAAGCGCAACCAGATTTCGAGCATCTTATTGTCGAGGTTGATCCTGTCAGGGATCTGGTTTTGAGACTGGTTGTGGTCGACTCTTATGACAACAGGACGGAATACCGTTTTAGTAATATTCGAGAAAACCCTACCTTGCCCCCCAATTTTTTCACGTTTCAGCCCCCGCCCGGGACGGATGTAATCTTGCAAAGAAGAGAGGCGGACGAAAATTAATGGCGGGACCTAGACAAAAGCTGTTTCTCTTTCGTAAGAAGGTAAGAGAAGAGATTCCGGACGACCACGTATTGGTCCGGATCTGTCTCACGGAAGATTCTAAAGCTTTTGAATGGATTGTCACAAAATATCGAGACCGGGTTTTCTGGACCGCCTATCATCTGGTACTGGACTACGAGGACGCACGCGACATAGTTCAGCAGTGCTTCCTGAAAACCTGGAATTCATTAAAGGACTATGACGCTTCAAGACCCTTCGGCGCCTGGATTACAAAAATTGCAGCCAACTGCGCGATTGATTTTCTTCGCGCACGGAAGCTCTCCGAACCTTTACCGGAAATCCCGTTTACTCCAGACAAACTGGAGATCAACCAGGATATCCGGAAGATCTTTCTTCGCATCGCGCCGATGCTTGCTGAGAGGCAGCGGATCGTCCTGGTTTTGCGCGAAGTAGAAGGTATGGAAATTTGCGAGATCGCACGAGTACTCGATTGCACCGAATCCACGGTGCGCAATCTCCTTTCGCAAGCCAAAGAATCATTCCGGAAAAAAGTTAAGGAATTTTTCCCGGAATATGGAATGTAATCGACTCCCCGCCCCGAAGATTTGGGATCAACTGGAACCGGAAGCGCTGAAAACGTGTCGCAACCACATACAGTACTGCCAGGCTTGCCGCGTGCGTGTATTGAAGGAAGCTCCCGATCAACTGCTGTTTGACCTTCAAAACGATCCCCTTCCGGAAGATTTCTGGTTGGGCTTCTGGAATTCCGTCGATCAAAAAAGAAGGGTGGTTAGGCCAGCCTTGCCTTATCCTCCGATCCGGTGGGCAGCCGTTTTTCTCATTGGAATTCTAATGCTGTTATATGGCCAGCCTCTTCGCGATGATGGCGGAGCCGGGGTCTCTTCCGCGCAGATCTCCCGGGCAGCGAATCCGAGATTCAAACGCAGTGAAGTGGCAGGCTTTTATCCTGTGATCGAGCATATCGAGAATCCGGATGCACGCTATTACATTTTTCAATCCGGTGAACAGGAGAAGATCGTCATGGTCTTCGATCCGGACATGGAATTATGACTCAACACAGAGGCACAGAGACACAGAGTTTAGTAAAAATTTTGTCTCTGTGTCTCTGTGTCTCTGTGTTAATTTTTACGACGCTATCCGCGGAAGAAGCAATTGTCACCAAGGCATTCTCGATAAAGTTCAGAAAAGTTGAGGAAGCGGTTTCTTTGATTAACGGTTTGTTAAGTGAAAAAGGGGCGGTGACGATGCAGCCGCATATCAAGACGATTGTCGTTCAGGATTTCGCGAAAAATTTGCGCCAGGTGGAAATGGCCCTGAGCGAATTCGATACTCCTCCCCCCTCTGTCGAAGTTTCGATCAAGCTTGTTCTCGCAAGAAGACTGGATAGCTCGTCTGCCGTTTCTCAGGAAATTAAGGATATTGGCAAGGTTGGCGAAGTCTTGCGGTTCAACAATTACACCTTACTCGACAACGGCATCATCACTTCGGAAGAAGGGCACAGTGCCACGCTGAATCTAGCGAAGGAGTATCAAATCACCTTCTTGACGGATGTTGTGCAGGAAGAAAATGGCATCATTCGTTTGAAGAATTTTCAGCTCAAAAAGAAAAAAAAGGGGCGCGCAAAAGAGCCAATGGTTCCTTTGCTTTCGGTTACCCTCAACTTACGCAACTCCGAAACGCTCGTTTTGGGGGCGAGCCGTTTTGAAGAGAGCGATCATGCATTGCTGGTCATTTTGCTTGGGAAGGTTAAAAAATAATGGCTGAATTTCTCTGTAAGTACGGCACATTAAACGGTGAGATATTGCAAAAATCTTACATCGCGGAGTCGGAAAAGGCGCTTCGGGAACAAATGGAGCAGCAGGGTTTTTACGTCTTCAACATCAAACGCAGGATTGAAGCAATCCCGGTTTTGAAGTCCATCTTTACGATCCGCCGAAAAAAGGTGAGCGACAAGGAATTCATGGTTTTCAATCAAGAGTTTGCCGCGTTGATCCACGCCGGTCTACCCCTTTTGCGGTCGTTAGAGCTTTTGATGGAACGCACGGACAATCCTAATTTCAGCGTGATTCTCGAAGATGTTTACAGGCAGGTCAAATCGGGCATATCCTTATCGGAAGCCTTCGCCTGTCATGAGGCTGTTTTCCCGAAAGTTTATACGGCCGGCATTCTGGCTGGAGAGAAAAGCGGCACGCTCGAACAGGTTATCCGGCGATATCTGGGCTACATCAAGATCATGCTCGCCATCCGCACGAAGGTCACATCCAGCATCATTTATCCCACTCTTTTATTGCTTCTTTCTATTGCTGTTATCGGCGTGCTGGTGGGATATGTAATTCCAAAATTCGCTGATTTCTATAAGGGCCTTTCCGGTCAGCTCCCCTGGATTACGGCAGTGCTGGTGTCGATTGCTCTTTTTGTCAGGTCCAATGTTATCTGGATGGTTCCTATTGTCGTGTTCGCGATCGCCCTTTTTCAGTTTTATGTCAGGACTTCGGAACATGCCAGAGTTCGCATAGACAAATTTAAGTTGCGCATACCCTATCTCGGGAAAGTCTGGAGCAAATTTTCTATTTCTCAGCTCATGCGAACCTTACACACTCTGCTTGCCGGTGGAATTCCTCTGGTGAACGCAATGGATGTGGCAGCCAACTCTGTCGGAAACCGGCTTGTTTCAGCTGAATTAAAAAAGGTAAGCCAGGGTGTGAAAGAAGGGGAGCCGCTTTGGTCCTCTTTGAAAAAGACCGGATTAATGACCCAGATGGCGATAGAAATGGTCAAAGTCGGTGAAGAAACCGGCGCGTTGGAAGAAATGCTAAAAAACATTTCTGATTTTTATGATGAAGAGATTGATACGAGTCTTACGAACGTTCTTGCAATCGTGGAACCGGTACTGCTCATCATTATGGGCCTCGTGGTTGCCACAATTTTACTCGCAATGTATTACCCGTTGTTCAACCTTTACAACGTATCAGTAAGGTAACGGAATAGCCCGAAAGGAGATTTTTATGCCGGATTCGGTTATCAATGGTGAAGATAAAAAAATATCTTATCTGCAGGAAGTTCAGCAGGCCCGGGAGCTTGCTGATAGATATCGACTGGAGTTTGTAGACACCAAGGAATTCCAGATCGATCACGCGCTGTTCAGAACAATCCCGGTGGATCTGATGTTCCGTTACAATTTTGTGCCTTATAAAAAGGAAAATGGCACTTTAACGATTATCGTATCCGATCCGAGCAACATCCTGATGGTGGATGAGTTGGAACTTCAATTAAGCGTTCGGGTGAAGATGCTGGTTGGGACTCAGAGCGCAATCCAGGACATCTTGAAAAAGTCGGAGAGCAGCCAGCGTGTTTTAGAAGAGGCCACAGAAACCTTTCGCATGCAGATCCTGCAGGACGATGATGATTCGGATGAATCGATCACGATCGATAAATTAACGACCGATTCCAGCCCGATGATCAAGCTGGTGGACAGCATCATTTTTAACGCCATTCAAAGACGGGCCAGTGATATTCATATTGAAACGAAGGATATCGATGTTCTTGTGAAATACCGCATCGATGGAGTTTTGCAGTACGCGATGGAGCCGATCGACCGCAAGTATCATGCGCCCATTATTTCGCGTATCAAAGTCATGTCGGAACTGGACATTGCTGAAAAGAGAATTCCCCAGGACGGACGTTTCAAGTTGAGAGTGAAGAATAAAGCAATCGATTTTCGTGTTTCTATCATGCCCAGCGTTCATGGTGAGGATGCCGTGATTCGTATTCTGGATAAAGAATCGATCAATGAGAATTTTTCGGATTTGAAGCTGGACGTGCTTGGCTTTTCTGACGTGATTCTCCGCAAGCTCCGGAAATACATTTCCGAGCCTTACGGAATGGTGCTGGTGACCGGACCAACCGGAAGCGGCAAGACGACCAGTTTGTACGCCGCCCTTTCTGAAATCCGCAGCATTGAACACAAGATCATCACGATTGAGGATCCCGTGGAATATCAGTTGCCTGGAGTTACGCAAGTTCCTGTGAACGAGAAGAAAGGACTTACTTTTGCGCGTGGCCTCAGGTCGATCCTACGTCATGATCCGGACAAAATCATGGTGGGTGAAATCCGTGATCCGGAAACTGCGCAAATCGCCATTCAATCTGCGCTGACAGGACACCTTGTATTTACAACAGTTCACGCCAATAATGTCGTGGATGTTCTGGGCCGGTTTCTGAATATGGGGATTGAACCATACCATTTTGTTTCGGCCCTCAATTGCGTTCTTGCGCAAAGGCTTGTTCGTTTGATTTGCAATAGTTGCAAGCATCCGATGAAGGCGTCAAAGGAGTTGCTGGAAGAGTCCGGACTGGATCCGACGAAGTATGCCAATCACATTTTCTATGAAGGTACCGGTTGTATTGATTGCGCCGGCACAGGACACAAAGGCAGAACTGCTATTTCCGAACTTCTTGAGCTGAATGATCGCATGAGAGAGGTGCTGTTGGAAATCAAATCGACAGCGGAAATTAAAAGGGCTGCACGCGAGGAAGGTATGACCTTTTTGCGCGAATCAGCTCTTGCAAAAGTATTCACAGGCGAAACAACTCTTCGGGAAATTAATAAAGTAACTTTCGTGGAATAACAATGGCAAAAACTTCATTCCTGGAAACCTGGAAACATTTATTCAATGAACCTGTTTATCCGAATGTTGGAATCGAATTGAATTCCGATTGCATTCGTCTTGCGTCTGTTCGCGCGCGAAAAGGAAAGATCCATGTGGACCACATGGACAGCGTCCCCCTTCCGCCGGGAGCAGTTCAAGTCAGTCCGTTCAAGCCGAACATTGTGGAACTGGAACCGGTCGCGGAAGCATTGAAGGAACTATGGTCCCGCAACCGTAGCCGTTCTCCTAAAGTGTGTGTGCTGGTCCAGGATCGCACTGCCATTGCTTTTCCTGTGACGCTGGAATCTTCACCTGCGAATCCTGAGGAATGCGTGGAATTGCTTCGGTTTAAATTGAAAAAAAGCATTCCGTTTCGTGTAGAAGATGCTCAGATCAGTTACTTTTTGGATTCCGGAGCTTCGGACTATCGTTCTCCGAATCTATGGGTAAGTGTAATGAACTCACAGGTACTCCATCAGTATGAAGAGTTGATTCAATCTGCGACTGGCAGTGAATGCGGTCTTGTGGATCTCACCACTTTCAATTTCATGAATCTGGCGCACTCGGAAATTCAGGCGAACGGTTGGCAACAGGCGGATCATCTGTATATCAATTTGAATCGCGATTACATTTCTCTGGCGATTACGCAAAAAGAAAGGTTGATGTTTTTTCGATGCCGGGAAATGGAAAGACATAATGGCCTCATCGAAGAAGCCCTGGCCGAAATACATCCTGCAATGATGTTCTATCTGGATAAACTGGCGGGACAACAGTTTGATCGCGCTTTTGTTTACGCTCTTGAACGTGGCGAGGAGTTAAGCCGGAGCCTCGAGAAAATCCACAATTTGAGGAGCGTGGTTCTCAATCCGGAATCCACAAGCCGCGAAGCCAAAGTTTTTGCTCCGCTTTTAGGATTACTGATGAGCAGAAGGGTGGAGTTCTTATGATCATTCGCAGCAATTTAGCATCAGCTCCCATAAGAAATTATTCCTTGTTCCTGCTGGGCTGTGCTCTTTTAGGGATTGTGCTTCTAGGTTTTACCGTATGGAATCTTTTGAGTGTCACGTCTTCCTACTCAAAGAACAGTGAACTCAACAGCACGATCGCGCGCCAGCAGAAACGCCTTGGGGACATGGAAATCAAAGCGAATGATTTACAAACGAAAATTGGGAGCATCAAGACCAAAGAATTTGTTTCAGAGACCGAATTTATGAACAATGCGATCAAACGGCGCACCTTTTCCTGGACTGCCCTGTTTGATCATTTTGAAGACGTGCTTCCGCCGACAGTAAAAATGATCTCTGTATTTCCTGCGGTGAGCGAAGAAAACATAGCCATCAACCTGGAAATGGCCGGTCAAAGCCTGAAAGATATGCTGGAGCTTGTGCGCATGCTGGAAAGTGATCAAGCCTTCTCCAATGTGGTTTTGAAGGGGGAACGAACGAGCAATGATCAACAAATTCTCTTTTCCGTTTCCCTGATTTATATCCCGCAGGAAAAAACGGAGAGCAGCGCCAACGGAGAATCGCTATGAACTTTGAGCGAATCGGTTTATTCCTGAAAAGCATCCGGTTTGTTTACATCGCTCTTTTTCTGCTGTTGCTCAACATCATTGCCTTCTTCTTTGTGGTGCTTCCTGAGCAACAGAAGATTTCCAGATTGCAGACAAGTGTTGCGCAGCAAAAAAACCAGATTCGCGAGCAACAAGACGATATCAAAATCTTGCGGCAAAGACTTGCTGCTTTGGAAAAAGCACAACGCGATCTGGACATGATTTACAACCAGGTGCTGGCGCAGAAAAAGATCGGGGTTACGGCGGTTCGCCAGGAATTACAGGACCTGGCCGGAGGTCTGAGTGTAGAGCGGGGTGGACTCGACTATGATTACCAGCTCTTGCCGGAATACGGGCTTCGGCATTTTACCCTGTCTGTTCCGGTGGAAGGCGCGTATAGAGAGATACGCCGTTTTATCAATGACATTGAGCGTTCCGACTATTTCTTGATACTCGATCGAGTGGATCTTTCCGCAGAAAAGGAATCCAGGTCGGGAGACAATCTTACGTTGAACTTTCAGCTTTCAACTTACTTAAGGGACGAAGAATTAAAAGAGGGTGCAAATGCAACGCGGAGACGTGTTTCGAGACCGTAAGTTTTACATTTTTGCCGGTCTCGTATTGGTATTGATCGTGGTTAATTTGCGGGATTGGACTTCTACGTCCAGCGTCTCTGAGCGAAGCCGCAAGGAAAAGGGACCTCAATCCAAACAAAGCTCTGAAGATCCGATCTTGATGGCGGATGATCTCAGGGGGCCTGTACCCGATTTCGAATCGGAGAAGCGGAACATCTTCAGCTTCTTTACTCCTGCGCCTCCACCTCCTGTTCCAAGAGACACACCGCCTCCGCCACCGCCACCACAGCCTGTTTGCGGCAACGGCGCCTGCGAAGGAGGGGAGGATATAACGAATTGTCCGGGGGATTGCACTCCGCCCCCACCACCGGTTCCTCAGATTACGCTGCGATACATTGGTTTTTTATCGGAGCCGAAAGGAGCAGTGGCTTTTTTGACGGATGGAAAGGAAGTGTATATGGGACGTGCGAATGATGTTATAGCAAATCAATATCGTGTATTGAAAATATCCGAAGACAGTGTCGAACTGGGATTCTTAAACAACAATCAAAGCAGTACGATTCGCTTCCAGGGAAATCAGGGTGAATAGAAAAATGAAGAAACACCGGATCCTATATTTCATTATTTTGCTCTCCGCAGCTTTTTTGTGGAACGGCTGCGCGGCACAAAAGGCTTATAAGAGAGGACAAGAGGCGGCCAAACGAGGGGAAAGGGACCGGGCCGTAGCACAATACATCGTAGCGCTCAACAAAAAACCTGATAACCCCCAGTACCGGGTCGGGTTTGAAAGGGCAAGACTGGCAGCGTCTCAATTTCATTTTCAAAAAGCGAAACAACTGGCAACCACTGGCAACTATGAACAAGCCGTTATTGAATATCAGATCGCTCTGGATTTCGATTCGTCCAACCAGTACATCGCCAATGAGCTGAAGAATGCGCGGATTGAATACGAGAAACAGTTAAACATTGAGAAACTTACAGAAATTGAAAAAGCCAAAGAAGAAGCAAAAAGGAAAACACAGATTTACAAAGTCCTTGGACCGGAAGCGGAAAGCACCATTGAGTCGTTGAAATTTCATGATGACAGTCTGAAACACATCCTGGATTCGCTCGGAGCGGTGGCAGGAATCAACATTGTCTATGACAGCGATTTTCGCGATCAGGAGTTTTCTGTTTCACTCGACAACATCACGTTTCGGAATGCGCTGGAGCAGATTCTTGTCGCGAATCGTTTGTATTTCAAACCGCTGGATCAAAGCACAATTCTTATTGTTCCGGACAATCCCCAGAAGCGCCGGCAATATGACGAGCAGGTGATTCAAACATTTTATTTGAGCAACGCCGAATTGAACGACGTCCTGAATCTCATCCGTAGTGTGATGCAAATTCAAAGGATCGCAACCAACCCGCAGTTGAATGCGATTACATTGCGGGACACGCCTGACAAAATTGCCATTGCGCAGAAAATCATCGAAGCGAATGATAAATCCAGATCTGAAATTCTATTGAACATCGAAATTCTGGAAGTGGACCGGGACCGCGCTTTGAATTACGGAGTGAACTTGTCCACCTATAGCGTGTCCCAGGTTTTAAATGTGACCGGCTCGGCGACGGGAGCCGGCGTCCTCCGTGGAGACCAATTCAAAGGGATCGATGCCGCTTCCTGGACTTTTACGATTCCAGGCATCATCTATTCCGCACTTGTTACGGATCAGTATACAAAGTTACTGGCTACTCCACAGATTCGCGCCTCCGAGGGTCAACAGGTCACGGTGCGGCTTGGTGATCGGGTACCGATTCCTGTGAACGTGATACAGACGGCAGTTGCACAACCGGGTCAAGCCATTACCACATTTCCAACCACAACGTTTCAACAGCAGGATGTGGGAATCAACATCGATGTAACGCCGCGCGTTCATCACAACCGCGAAATCAGTTTGACCATGCGTTTTGAATTGACGTCCATAACCGCTCTAGGTTCCGCCAGCATTCCGCCGACAATCGGAAATCGTACCGTCAATACGGTGATCCGCTTGAAGGATGGAGAGACGAACCTTCTGGCCGGTTTGCTCAGGCGTGATGAGCGCAAGTCACTCCGCGGCCTCCCTGGCATTCACAAGATCCCGATTTTACGAGACCTGTTTGCGAACAATGATAAGACGCTACAAGAGAAGGACATCATTTTCACAATCACACCGCACATTCTGCGCACACCGAATATCACGGCTGAGGATTTGGCGCCGATCTGGATTGGAACGGAAGATGACATCCGTTTGAAGACTGCGCCACCTATTTCTGTTTTTGAACGCTCGCAGCGACAGGAGGAGAAAACGATCGAAGATATTATCAGGGAAGAAGAAGTGAAACCGGATGTGCCTGCAACAATGGAGCCGCAGGCGGTTCCGGAAAGTAAGTTGCCTGAATCGACTCCGCCTGAGACGATCACGCAAGCTCCCGTTGTGGCCCCCACTCCTGCCCCTAAAGTGGAGACGACAACACCGCCGGCTTCTGCGCTTCCTGAACCAGCGCCTGCCGTTCCTCAGGAAAAGCCGCAGCCTTCCACACCGCAAGTCGTGCCACCTGTTGCCTCTGAGCCGACAGCGCGGGATGTTTCTGCGGCAACTTTATCCTTCCTCTCCTTAAACCTGAATCCAAAGGTGGACCAGGAAGTGATTTTGAATTTACGAGCGGAAAATGCCTCACAGTTGGCGAACGTCTTTCTCTTTCTTGAATTTGATCCGGCAGCGATTCAAGTAAAAGATATACTGCAGGGCGCCTTTATGACGCCAGGCGCCTTTGCAAAGAGTTTCGACAATGGCCGTGGAACGATCAATATCAATGCAACGCATGTGCCTTCAGAAGCTACCGCCGGAGTCATCGCCACAATTGTGCTGCGTCCGGTAAAACCGGGACAAACAACAATCAAGCTCAATTCCGCAGTTCTGCGTACGGAAAAGGCAACCGTCATCCCGGTTACTTTTGTGCCCTTTACATTATCAGTGGAGTGAAGGTTATGAAGAAGTCTTATATGGATTTCCCCATCCTTATGAAGGAGGGGGTAGGGGGGAGGTTGAGAAGATTTCAGATTTCAGATTTCAGATTTCAGATTGAACCGCCCGATCAGAGTCGGTCCGAATCTTTCAATCTGAAATCTAACATCAATAATCTGAAATCGGATCAACCCCCTCTTAATCTCCCCCTTTGTAAGGGGGAGAAATCCCGGATGCGATCTCTCCTACCGCATCAGCGCGGTTTGACATTCGTGGAAATGATGATTGTTGTCGTAATCATTCTCGTTCTATCGTCGATTGTTTTGCCTGTGGCGAAATTCTCTGTCAGAAGGCAACGCGAGGTCGAATTGAAACGAAATCTGCGAATGATAAGGGATGCGATTGATGCTTATCATGAAGCAGCAGTGCCAAGCACTCCAGGGGCCACTCCGAAAATCCAGACCAAATTCGGAACCGACGGCTGGCCTCCCACACTGGAAATCCTGGTGGAGGGAGAAACAATGATAGGCGACGTGAAGGGCAGAAAACTGCGATTCTTGCGCAGAATCCCAATCGATCCCATGACCAATAGTTACGAATGGGGATTGCGGTCGGCACAGGACGAGCCGGATTCTAAAATGTGGGGAGGCGAAAACGTTTGGGACGTATTTTGCAAAGCCCACGTGCTCTCCCTGGATGGAGTTACTTATTATGATGAATGGTGAAAGATCTATGATTTACCAGATGCTTCCCTCTAACAAAAAACAGAATGGTTATACTTTGATTGAGCTTCTCATTGTCCTTACCATTATTGGTTTGCTCGTTTCTGTTGCGCTGCCAAGGATGAAGGACGCGCAGCAAAAGGCGAGAGAAGCAGTTCTCAGGGAAAACCTTTGGCGGTTGCGTGAGACAATTGATCAATATCATCACGACAAAGGTAAATACCCTGCCACTCTGGAAACGCTTGTGCAGGATCATTACTTACGAGAAATGCCGCTGGATCCAATTACCAAAAGCAGCGACACCTGGATCGAAGTCCCGGAAGATTTAGGAGATAATCCTGATCCGGCAGCGCAACCGGGGATCTGGGATGTGAAAAGCGGAGCCGAAGGAAACACGTTGGATGGCGAACCATACAGTGAACTATAGAAAATCATCCAGCCTCGCTGGCTATTCTCTTGCCGGTGCCCTGGTTTTGATTGG
>JBKKAT010000646.1:0-2536 GCA_046714535.1 Acidobacteriota bacterium
AAGAAATATCCTGGAATCGTGGTCGCTTCACTGATGCTTTCCGGAGAGGGTGTCAACTGGGTGAACCTGGAAGCGGATCTGTACGGAAGCGGAAAACAGCAGTCATTCGCGGGTTCGATTCCCGCGCTGACGGTTGTGAATTACCTCCGCACGCACGAAGCGAAATTGGAGCTGGGTGAATATGGCGGAGCACTCACCGATATTTCCAGCGATCTGAAAAAGTGGAACCTGAAATGGGATAACGCTCCGGAGCTGGAAGATGGCTATTTCCCGGGATCCGGACTTCAAACGGCCGGCGAGCCTTCCAGCGGTGCCGTGCGCGGACGTGTTGAGCGCGGAACGCCGAAACTGGATTTTTCTATCACGTTCCGCGTGAATTCAGATCTTCACAAACAACATCTGGAGCTGAACAAGTATCTCGCGCTGAAGCTGACTCTCACCGGTGAATTAATCACGGTGGGCCAGCCTGAAAAATTCCAGGCAATCATCGATCTTTATCGGATCGGCTACTCCGCTGCGCCGGTTGGTGTGGAAAACGGAATGCAGGTTTACAACATCACGGCAAACACTTTCTACGATGAATCAGTGAGTAAAATCGTGCAGCTTGCGGTTCAAAACACTCACGCTGCTTACCTGATTTAAAAGGAGTTTTTCTATGGATAAGGTTCCCGCTCTGAACGATCAGAGCGAAGTTAGTGAAAACCAAAAGGATGTTCCAGCGTTGAATGATCAGAACGAAGCTCCTGATACAAACGAAAACATCCATTTTCCAGCGCTCAAAGATGAAAAAGGAGTTGCGTATAAAAACTTAAAGACCATCGACAGTTACGATGTTGGATTGAATTTGATCTACGCCATTGTTGCAGACGGGCAATCCAAATTTCTCCACACATTTGTTAAGCCAGGGGATAAAGACTGGGATGAATTCCTTCAAATGCAACCAGGAGTGATTCACAAGAAGGGAAACAAAATTTCTGTGCAAGTTGATGACACTGATTCAATAGAATGGCTCTGGGGGAATTTCATCCACTCGGTAACATATCCGTCCGGATTAGAGGTTTTGCCTGGTGATCGCGACTGGAAGGAGAAAGTTCCTTATCAGCACAGGAAAAGAGCGGTTCATCAGCTGACAAGTTCTGAGCCGGCCGAGGAAGAATTTGGATTCGCTTTTGGATCTCCTGAAAAGACAGTTGCGTTGATGGTTCCACAGAATGGGTTTCTCTTTCAGGTCAATCACACCTTTAGGCAGCCAACGCCTGAAGACGATCGCATTTATCAAAAGCTGAAAATGGGAACGCAATTTTTTACGCAGACAAAGGCCGGATTGCGTAAGGTCGCCGTTATTGAACTTCCCGGTTTCATATCTCTTTACAAAAGTATGGTGATCGGGGTTGAGGGATACAGTGAAAGCGGAAGCGGCTTATCAGAAAACAGGAACGATTGGGTTCCGAAGATACCAGCGCCGCATAAAAAATCGGCACTGGATTTACTGTTTCAAGACGATGACGAAGTGCTGGGAAACTAAAGAGCGCCATTCGGGTGGCGCTGCTCAGACTATTTAAGTATTCAATCTGCCCAGGCGAAACAAACTGCACGATCTTTGAAGCCAATCCCCGAACCGCGTGCTCCGGATGTGAATTAAACCTCGGTTGGAGACCCCAGGATGACGATACATACCTCACCGCCTTTCAGGAATGGATCGATTACTTATATAGGGTTTTTGAGTCGCGAACTATCGCACAAATTCCTGAGAGCTCGCTTAACTACGATGAAGTCACCGGACTCCTTCTTATCCGATCGGAAATGATCGAAGTGCAAAACATCATCGATGAGCTGAGAAGGAAACAGGAAAACAATGGGCAAAAAAGTAGCGATTGAGTTCGAAGTAAATACCGCTACAGGCGAACTCGAAGTAAAGCGGCTCATCAATACCTTTGGCCTTGCCGGCAAGTCGGGGGAAGCGGGAGCAAAACAGGCTCAAAACGCTTTCGATCAACTCGGTTTTTCGATGGGCACCGTTAAAAATATTGCCGCCGGTGTGGGATTGACATTTGGGGCCTGGCAAATTGGAGCAATTCTTAAGGGCGCGGTTACAGCGGGAATTGAATTTGAGAGTTCGTTTGCTGGAGTTAAGAAAACAGTTGATGCAACGGATGCGGAATTCGAGCAGCTCAGTCAGGGCCTTCGAAACATGGCCAAACAAATTCCGGTCAACGTGAACGAGTTAAACAAAATCGCAGAAGCAGCAGGCCAGTTAGGGATTAAGAAGGGAGACGTTCTTGAGTTTACAAAGGTGATGGCAAACCTGGGTGCCACCACAAACTTGTCTGCAGACCAGGCCGCTACATCCATTGCTCGAATGGCAAATATCATGGGCACAAGCTCCAAAGATTTCGAGCGCTTGGGATCCACAATCGTAGATCTCGGAAACAAATCTGCAGCAACGGAATCCGAGATAGTTGAAATGGCTCTTAGAATTCCGGCGCAGGAAAACAGGTGGGATTGACTGAGGCTCAGGTTCTATCGTTTGCGACAG
>JBKKAT010000647.1:0-4377 GCA_046714535.1 Acidobacteriota bacterium
GTTTGTTTGTCTCGATGCGGAATCTGCGAGCTGCACTCAAAGAAGGTTTTGTTATTGCCCCCTAGAAAATTTATTTCTTTGTAGGACAAATTCCTATGAGAAATTCAGCAAAGCGCTGACTGACAAATTCCCCATTACAGGTAACCTTTCAATCAAGGACGGTTTTTAAATGCCTCAATCGTCAACGGACATTGCAAATGGAGGAATTTATGCGCCGCAACATATTTGTTTGGGTTTTGTTTTCGCTTTTTTTGGGTTTTTCCTTTCTCGAAGCTCAAGATGTACCCACCCCGGAATCAGAATTAACGGAATCAAGTTTTCCGCCCCTACCCATTGAGCCGGAGATTCTAAGTTTTCCCGATGCGGATTTTGCGCGCATTGGTTTGAAAATTCAGCTTGGTACAGCATCCATTCAGGAGAGGCGCGCCTGGTATCGCGCAGCGGAACGATATGCTCCTTTTCAAAATGCTCCACCTGCCGGCTGGAAGGTAAAAGCTTCAGAAGCTGGAAAGAAATTGGATAAGAAACCCGGAAGCAGCACGACAATTTATAACTGGGTCTCGCTTGGACCTAACGGCGATTACGATGTAAGCGGGACATGGGGACCTACGGGGGCGCTGGATCAAGGACGCTCTACCGCGGTCTGGACCCACATGGCAGGACCGACAATCATCAATAGGAATATCATCTATCTTGGATTTGCAGATGGTGGCGTTTGGAAAACAACAGACGGCGGGGAAAACTGGACAGCGTTGACCGATTTTCAACCGACAACTGCTGTCGGCGCGCTCGATGTATTACCGCGACAGGACGTTGTCAATTATTCCGACGCAATCATTTATGTAGGAACCGGTGAGGGAAATTTCAGCCAGCCGGACAAAGATGGCGTGGGCGTCCTCAAATCTGTCGATGGTGGCCAGACATGGACTGTTCAACAGATTCCCTGGCGCACAGATGCGCTGAACTTTGCGGGCCTTCATCGTATCCGCCGGTTGAGGATCGATCCCAATATTCCTAACGCACAAAATATATGGATTGCTGCGGATGGCGGCGTATACCGCACCACGGATGGCGGCTCTACATGGGCTCTCGTCACAGGTTTGCCATTTTCCGGCGCCCCTGCTGGTTCCGCTTTTCCAGGTGGTTGCTGGAATGAATTTGCCACTGATTTTGCAATCGACTCGGTAAATCTGGTAAATGGAAATTCAATACTCTATGCAGTATTTGGGAATATTCGCAATTCCGTGTGTGATCCCAGTGCCGACTCACGAAAAAATAATGGAGTTTATCGTTCCACGGATGGTGGCACAACTTGGAAAAAGATTACGCAAAACGGCGCCAATGGATTCACGACGATTCCAGGAGATGTGGGCCGGATGTCATTAATGATGGCTCCGACAAACCCGAAACACCTGTACGTTCAGATCGCAAAGGCAAGCGACTTCACTTCGTTGGGAATCTGGGACACGCTGGATGCAGCCGCTGACAATCCCACCTGGACAGCTCAGAATAACAGCTCACAACTTACCGGTTATCAAAACTATGTAGGCTCTCAAGGTTGGTACGACATGACCGGCGCTGTCAGTCCGGTAAATGAAAACCACGTGATAGTGGGCGGCATCGATAATTGGATTTCGTTTAACAGGGGCAGATCTCTTACGAAAATCTCCGGCTGGTCCGCCAGTGATGAAACATGGGCGCATGCTGATCATCACCATGCCATCTGGATTGATAAAAATACTTTCTATGATGCCAATGATGGCGGCTTAAACATAGGGAATATCCCGGATAATGCCACGCAAGGAACCCCGGGCGTGACATGGACACACCGGAATGGCGGCGGTCTTTCCACATTGCAGTTTTACGGTTTGAGCCAATCTGCTCAAACACCTAACAAGATCAACGCGGGCCTGCAGGACAACGGTCATGCGTATTTCGATGGAATCAAATGGCGCTCCACGTTTGGCGGTGACGGCGGATTCGCTGCCACCAATCAGGATGATGAAAACGAAGCATACGAAGAATATGTTTATGCCAGCATCCGCAACTCTGATGATGGTGGTCAAACATGGCCGACTACAGGCTGCATGCAAGCTTTCGGAACTCCGATTTGTACAGGCTGTCTCGGCGCTTGTATTCCTGATAACCATACGGCTTTTATTGCGAACTTCATGCTGGACGTGCATAACCAGAACGTGATGTATGTCGGCACCAATTATCTTTATCGCAATACGGATGCGAAGAACGCCGGCAAAATCTGGCAGAAAATTACAACGGACGGAATTAATGGTGATTTTGTGAAGGGTGCAACAAGCTCGCGCGCCTACATCTCGATTGTTCATACTCCGCAATCAAGTCCGTTTAACGGAAACCCGGCTATTTCCCAAATCATTTATGTTGGAACGTCCACAGGACGCATCTGGAAAACAACAAATGGTGGCACAACATGGACTGACCTCACAAAAGCGCCTCTTCCGGTCGTTTCCGACATAGCAGGACGGTTCGTTACCTGGATTGACACAGATCCGACCAATTCCAACAATGTCGTAATCAGCTATAGCGGATGGAATAACTCCACAAATCCGGCAATACCGGGACATGTTTTCCGTTCTTTAGATGGCGGAGCCTCCTGGGTTGATATTTCCGGCGCACTTCCTGATGAACCTTATAATAGCGTTGCTGTGAATCCTAATGCTGGCAAAAACGGTGAAATCTATGTGGCTTCGGATACTTCCGTATATGTAAATACTTCAGGCTGGAGCGGGAATACATGGATTCGTACCAACAGCGGTTTGCTTCCGCACGTTTCAGTCAACATGCTGCAGTTTACAAATGCCACTACGCCAAAAAGACTTCGCGCCGCAAGTCACGGACGCGGTATCTGGGAACTTTTCACAGAATGCAAAGCCATTGTGACAGTGGATAAACCGGTTTATGGCTGCAGCGACACGGTCAAAATAACCGTACAGGATCAAATCCAAACCCGGACATCTCAGGTTGTGACAATTTTCTCGGGTGCCGATCCGATTGGTGAAACCGTAACACTCAATGAAACGCCGCTTGGTTCGGGCCATTACGTCGGCACAATCGAACTTACCGGCTCCACTTCATCGACTGATGGAAAACTGACCGTCTACAACGTTGACGATATTACGGTAAGTTATAATGACAAAACTCCGTGTCCCGGTGGTGCTAGAAAAATAGAAACAACGGCGAAAACAAATTGCAACACCTGCGATGCTCCCGCATCTACAGCAAAGGGCTCAAACATGGAGGCAAGTACGACACCAGGTGGTTTGAACATAACCTCGGGTGATGGCGATGAGTTCCTTGATAATTGTGAAAGTGCAACCGCTTCCTTTACGGTGCGCAACATCGGAGCAGGAAATCTCACAAAGGTCCGGATTTCGAGCGTATCCTCGTCCAATCCAAACATTACAGTTGCAACTCCTGTAAGTGTTGCCGCTACGCTGGGACAATGTCAATCAAAACCAGCAAGTTTCAGCTTTACCGGTCATGGACTGAGTCCTAATGAAACGTTGGAGTTTAACGTTCAGGTGACCTCCGATGAGCTTGCTGCCAAGAATATTACGCGAAGCGTGTTGCTGCGTTATACCGGAAGCGAACAGGATTTCACTTTCCAATCCAGCAAAACATTCACTTTCGAAAACAGTGCTGAGGGATGGGAAGTCGTGCGCGGTACGTTTGACAGAACAACGCTTTTGGGCACGGGCGCCAACGCTACTTCGTCCTATTTTGCTTCTTCGTCACTAACCGATGGCGTGTGTGATGAGATTCGTTCTCCGATCGTGAAGCTTTCTCCGACTTCGACCATGACGCTTTTCAACCAGTATCAAATCGAGCCTATCAATGACGCCTGGTATGATCGGGCGAACGTAGGAATTGTCGATGCAAACACCGGCAACAGAACGGTGGTGTCACCCAGTTCCGGCCGCATTTATCTGGCGGACGGACCCAATGGTGTATGCGTCACCGGAGGTCAACCGGGATGGGCTGGACCAGGTCCGGGATGGCTACCAAGCATCTGGAATGCAGCGGACCTCAACTCCGCGTCTTTTGCCGGAAAGAAAGTCTATGTTGATGTGGCTTATGGAACCGATCCGCTTGCCTCAGGCACAGGATTCTGGTTCGATGAAGTCACGCTCACAAACTTCTCAATTCAGGGACCGGACGCCAATACCTGTCAGTAATTTTCGAACGGAACTGAGATACGTTTTGTGTCTCAGTTCCCCTCTTCTAGGAGAGGATTTGATAAGCAAAAGCGCTACTTTGATTCAAAGAGAGTTCCTGCTTTTGTTGTGTTACTTCGTGCGTTCGATCCGCAACTTTCAGCTCAAGCTCCCGTTTTTGAATTGT
>JBKKAT010000648.1:0-4754 GCA_046714535.1 Acidobacteriota bacterium
GTGTGATTCTGTTGGCCCAGACGGATTTCGTCGCGGTCTCGCAGCTTGTACGTACCTTCGATGCGAACGTCGTTACAATAGACTCCATTGGCGCTCCCGAGGTCTTTGACAAAAGCGCCATTCCAGCTGAAAGAGATCTCCGCATGTTTTCGCGAGATGGTGGGATGATCGATGATGATATCGCATTGATTGCCACGCCCCATGACAATGATTTTTCCCTCTGTTAATTCAATCTGTTTGCCATTGTTGGGGCCGCCCATGACGATGATCCTGGGTTCCTGTTGTGATTCCCAGGATCCGAGAAGTTCCATCACCATCTGGCGTGCCACTTGAATCGTTGCTCCTTGATCCACCGGCGAAACGGCAGCTCCGCTCGTAAAATAAAGTTCGAACGACTGAATTCGAATCGTATCGCCGTCTTGAAGCAGTTTTTTTTCACCCGCAAGGAGGCGCTGTTCGTTTAGAAAAGTTCCGTTGATGGAGCCCCGGTCCACCATATAGTAATTTTCCCCTTCTTTCAGAATTTGCGCGTGAAATCCGGATACTGTGGAATGAGGCAATTGAATATCATTTTCTTTAAGCCGCCCGAGAGTTACAACAGGTTGATCGAACTCATAGTTGTAAGTTTTCGGATCCGGTTCGGCACCCTGGGTCTTTAATGTGAGCTTGATCATACGAAACTAAGTCTAACCGCAGAGACGCGGAGGCGCTGAGTAAAAACAACTCCTCTTAACTCTGCGTCTCGGCGTCTGTGCGTGATGCTATTCAAGATGAGTATAACATCCGCGAAGATTACAGTTCCCGTTCTAAAAGTTGGCAGACGAGGTGAATGCACATTCCGTGAACCTCTTGAATACGCGGTGTCGAGTTATGAGAAACAACCAGGGCGACGTCGCATAATTCTCTGGCGGTTCCTCCGTTCCGGCCAAGAAGGCCAACCGTCCGGCACTGTTTTAGTCGCGCAGCACGCAATCCTTCTACAATATTAGGCGAATTTCCAGTGGTGGAAATGGCGACCGCCAGATCACCCGGCTCTGCGAGGATTGCAATTTGCTGAGCGTATACTTCTGTAAAAGCATGATCGTTGGCGATTGCAGTCATCAAAGAAGTGTCGGCATGAAGCGCGAGCGCTTTGATACCGAGTGGCCGCTCTTCCACTTTGTGCATCAGCTCGGCTGCAAAATGCTGAGCATCCGCCGCGGAGCCACCATTTCCAAAGATCAGTACCTTTTGTTTCTGGCTTGAGATTTCGCTCAACATTTTCCAGAATAAAAGAATAGAGTCCTGGTTTTCGTCAAAAAAAGAATTCTTCAACTCGAGGGAATCACGGACTGCTTTTTTCAGGAATTCTGCAGCATTCATAAAATCAATGTCGCATCGCCATAACTGTAGAAGCGGTAATCATGATTGACTGCGTGTTGATAAGCGGCGCGAATCAAGTCGTATCCGGCAAAAGCGGACACCAGCATCAACAACGAAGATTTTGGAAGATGAAAATTCGTAACCATTCCTTGAACGACATGAAATTGATAGCCCGGATAGATAAACAAATTTGAAAAACCTTCCAGCTCTTTTGTAGCCGCGATTGTTTCCAGGGCACGAGTCGTTGTCGTTCCTACGGAAATCACGCGCGGAGCATTTTGAATCTTTTGCCAGGTAGAGTCAGAACAGGAATAATATTCCGGATCGATCTGATGTTCGGTGACATCGTTATTTTTGACCGGCCGGAAAGTGCCCGGTCCAACATGAAGAGTGATTTTGCAAGTCTCGATCTTGCGTTTCTTCAGGTCAGCGAAAAGCCGCGGCGTAAAATGCAATCCCGCGGTGGGTGCAGCAATGGAACCGGGTTTCTTCGCGTATACAGTCTGGTAGCGTTTGCGATCTTCGCCGGTCGGCTCGCGCTCGATGTAAGGCGGGAGTGGAACCTTTCCGTGTCGGTTTAACAGGGCATTCACATCGCCTTTGAACCGGATGAGCCGGCCATTCTTCGAATGGGAAAGCACCTGCGCCGAAACCTCGCCAATCTGGAAAACGGTTCCGGGCTTAAAATGTTTTCCCGGATAGACCAGGCAATCCCAACAAGATTGCTCTAATTCCCGAACGAAAAGAATCTCTCCTTGATCCATTTGAACCCTTGCCGGAATGACTTTTGTATCATTCATCACCAGTAAATCACCAGCCTGCAAATATTCCGGCAGATTGCGAAAATGGGAATCTTCGAACTTCTGATTTTCCCGCGAGATAAACAACAGGCGGGACGCATCCCGCGGACTTACCGGAAATTGCGCGATGCGATCGGGTGGCAGATGGTAGTTATAACTTTCCAGTGAGAGTTGTCCGGACGAATTCATTTTTCAAATAAGGTATGTTGATTCTGTGTTTGGGACGGCTTAAATCCCAGATGCTTGTAAGCAAGCGGCGTTGCCACACGGCCACGGGGCGTGCGTTGCAGAAAACCGATTTGCATGAGAAAAGGCTCATAGATGTCTTCGAGCGTAGATTTCTCTTCCGAGGTCGCTGCCGCAAGAGTGCTGACACCCACGGGACCTCCATCAAATTTTTCAATGATAGTCAGCAAGAGTTTGCGGTCAATTTCATCCAGACCAAGCGGGTCGATCTCCAGCATTTCCAGGGCGCGTTTTGCGACTTCCTGAGTGATGATTCCGTCCCCTTCGACTTGCGCAAAGTCCCGAACCCTTCGCAATAGACGATTAGCGATGCGGGGAGTCCTCCGTGAACGCCGTGCAATTTCTTCGGTGCCATCTTTTTCCAGAGGAATATTCAGGATGCGCGCGGAGCGGGTAACGATTTTGAAAATATCTTCTACCGAATAGAAATCCAGTGTGTGACGAATTAAAAACCGGTCGCGTAGAGGTTTTGTGAGAGAACCTGCGCTCGTGGTTGCGCCGATCAAAGTAAAAGGAGGCAAATTGATTTTGAAACTACGCGCTGCCGGACCTTGTCCTACAATAATATCGATTTTGTAATCCTCCATCGCCGGATAAAGAATTTCTTCGATCGCGGGATGAAGCCTGTGGATTTCATCAATAAAGAGAATTTCGTGCTCTTGCAAATTTGTCAGAAGAGCTACGAGATCTCCGGCGCGCTCAATCACCGGTCCGGCCGTGGTTTTTAAACTCACATTCATTTCATGAGCGACGATGTAGGCAAGAGTTGTTTTACCCATGCCGGGAGGGCCCATCAACAAAATGTGATCGAGTGCTTCTTTCCGTTGACGCGCTGCCTGGATGGCAACCTGTAGATTTTTGCGGACTTTATCCTGACCTACGTACTCGTGGAAACTTTGTGGCCGAAGATGCGCTTCTTCTTTTAGCTCTTCGCCGGTCGGCGCGCTTACAATGATCCGTTCTGTCTTCGATTCCATTTAGTTTTTCACCACAGAGTCACGGAGATCACGGGGAAAAATAAAATGAAGTTCTATCTCCGTGCTCTCCGTGACTCCGTGGTGAATCATCATGCTGAGATGATTTGCAGCGAACTTCGCAAAAGAACCTCGAAGCTGGCATCGGAAGTGACCTGGTCCAGCACCGTTTTTACGGTTCGTTCCGCTACGGATCTATGATAACCCAGATTGACCAGCGCACTGATGAGATCCTCGCGAACCGGCTTTTCTTTTTCCGGCTGCGTTACTTCCGAAAGGAGCTGAGGAATCTGTTCGCGAAGCTCCAGACAAACACGTTCTGCTGTCTTGCGCCCTACTCCGGGAATCGAGGTGAGTTTTACCAGATCTTGTCTTTGAATTGCAGGAATCAACTCCTCTGCCGACATGCCGGACAAAAAAGAGATTGCCATTTTCGGCCCGACATTGCTCACGCTGATCAGTTTTTCAAACACATGTTTTTCACGGAGCGTTCGAAACCCATAGAGCGCGATCAAATCTTCACGCACAACTGTGTAAATATACAGCGCAATCTCGGTCCCCTCATCGGGAAGATCATAAAAAGTCGATACCGGAATGCTGACTGTATATCCGACACCACGAACGTCGATCAGAACGCTGTTGGGTGACTTCCCCAGTAAAATTCCCTTCAAATATCCAATCATTTTAGCTTGCTCCGAAAATAAGAAACCTGCGCATGTGTGATGGCCAGGCCGAGTGCATCGGTGAGATCATATTTTGAGTGACCGAAATCGGCATGGATCATCATTTCAATCATCCTTTTAACCTGATGTTTTTCCGCGCGTCCGTAGCCTGTTACCGCGCTTTTCACTTCGAGCGTGGAATATTCAAATATCTCACACGCGCTGTTGATCAGGCTGAGCAAAATGACTCCACGAACCTGACCCAACATCAGCGCTGAACGCACGTTGCGCGCATAGAATATTTGTTCGACTGACGCCGTATCCGGCTTGTGTTGACGGCAGATGTCCGTGATTTCTTCAAAAAGTCTTTTTAAGCGGGAAGAAAAAGCCGTTTCGGATAATCGAATGCAGCCGGCTTCTACGAGCTGAAAGTTTTGACCGTCTGAATCTATGATCCCGTAACCTGTAACCCGCGATCCAGGATCAACCCCAATGATTCTTGTCATCTTCGATGAAGTGTCCAGTGTCCACTAGTCACTGTCCACTAGTCACTAGCCACTTTCCTATCACCCTGCTAATTGGACCAATTCTTCTTCGGATATATCAAAGTTTGCCCAAACTTTTTGAACATCGTCATGATCTTCGAAAGCTTCCACCAGTTTGAGCACCTGTTGTGCTTCTTTTCCGGTCACTTGAATCCATGTCTGAGG
>JBKKAT010000649.1:0-5445 GCA_046714535.1 Acidobacteriota bacterium
GAATGGACTCTAACCTCGAAAAATGCAATCTGGTTTGTACAGGAAGATCAGCCGATTACCGCCCGTGCACAACACGGTGACACAATCAAAGAAGAGCTTGTATCAGCTTTTGTTCACTAATGAAGGAGTATCATCATGGAAAATAACAACAAGATCATTTCTATCTTGAACGGTTTAATCGAAACCTGTAAGGACGCAGAAAGAGGCTACTGGGAGGCTTCGGAGGGTATGGGATATGGCTTCCATAGATTTCTTTTGCAGGACTATGCGAGGCAGCGGACTGTATTTGCTGCAGATTTGCAAGCAATCGTTCGCACGATGGGCGGTACGCCTGACAGAAAAGGAAGCGCGGCAGGCAATTTGCATCGTGGATGGATGAACATCCGCCTGGCCCTGGAGCATAAAAATGACAAGGCCATCGCGCTAGAGTGCGAACGGGGGGAATCGATGGCGTTGAAGCATTACCGTGATGCTTTAAAATCGGATCTGCCGGAACAAATCAAATCCATTCTTGAAAAGCAATGCTCTGTTATCCGGTCCAACATGCAAAGAGTTCATACAATGGCTCATGACGAAGTCGTGATTCATTAACAGCTTTTTCAGTAATCCGAATGTCGTATTAAGTGGCTCTCAAAAAATGACATTTTGTCCACAGAGGACATGATGTCAATGGATCACGCCCAGACTTCGTTGGAAACTTACGGCAAAGGATTAGCATAGCAATGCGATGAAATTTAGACAGATCCTCATTCCTGGTATGGCGCTTCTGCTCCTGACGATGTCGGTTTGTCCGGCAATCGCTGCACCGTAGACCAGCCGGGAAAAACCTGAATCGCATTGCCCTTCCGAAACACCTCCTGAACAGGAACAGGAGGTCATGAAGTGTTGCTGCCATCAGAATGCGGTTTCAGTGCCGGAAGTACATGCGCCGTTTGAGACTTCAGCTCTGCATGTATTAACACCAGTGCAATCATCAACCAGGCAGATCGTTCGTTTGTCTGAGCTGGATTGCCTGCCTTATCAAAACACCAAAGATCATCTCTCCAGGCTTTCCGTCCTCCGTTTGTAATTCACTCCTTTTCGTTTTGTTTTGAATCACCGCAATCCATTAGCGGCAGACGAAATAAGGAGTAGAAAATGAACCCCTTTCTTCAGAATAACAATCATTGTGATCGTACTTGCTGCCATCTTGGCTTTCTCAGCGGCAACGGAAGAACAAAAAGTATCTTTGGAACAGCTCATTTCCGAGTTGCTCAGGAGCAACCCCGATATTCAAGCAGCTGAAAGTCGTTATCTGGCAGCACAAGCTCGTCCTAGCCAGGTGCGCACGCTGCCTGATCCAGCTCTTTCTTTTGTCAGTCGGAATGGAAGCGGAAATCCCACACCATTCACTGAGCTCGGCAAAGATCCGTTGAGTTCCGTTGGACTTATGTGGGAACAGGAGATCCCTTTTCCTGGGAAGTTGAAGCTCGCCGGTGAAATGGCGCAAAAAGAAGCCGATTCAGTGAAGGCCGATATCGATGCTGTGAAATGGAACGTGATCGCCGATTTGAAAGAGGTTTATTACGAATATTTTCAGGCAGACAAATCCCTCCCGCATTTTGAATGACAGTCTGGAACTGCTAAAGCGCTTTGAAGAAATAACGCGGGCGCGCTACAGCGTTGGTGAAGCGATTCAACAGGATGTTCTTCGCTCGCAAGTGGAAATCTCGATTCTGGATCAGCGGCTTACTTCCATGCAGCAAGAGCGAGCTACCGCGGCAGCCGAAATCAACCGTCTTCTCAACCGACCGGTCGACGCTCCTTTGTCAGCTCCAGTCGAATTGACCTCAACCTCTTTAGTAATGCCCCCCGAAACTGCGCAAGCTGAATACCTGATCCAGGCTCCGCAGATTCGGTCCGGTGAAGCGATGGTTGAGCGTGAACGGAAGGGACTGGATCTGGCAAAGAAACAATACCGCCCAGACTTCATGACCTCGGTTGAGTATGCGAACAACCCCGAACTTTCCGGACATGTGGGAAATAGAGTTCGGCTTGCGTATCCCGATCTTCTACAAAAGCAAACAAGCTTTCGGAGTAGCTGAAGCAACACACAACCTGACGCGTGCCAAAAAAGAGCTGCGTTCGATGCAACAGGAAATTGCTTTCATGATTAGGAGGCTTCACCATGATTAACAAAATCATTGAATTCAGCGCTCAGAACCGTTTCGTCGTCTTTCTCTTTGTTGGTATAGCCACCTTCATAGGGTATTCGTCAATGAAGAATGTTCCACTGGATGCGCTTCCGGATCTGTCTGACACACAGGTGATCGTTATTCGAGGTGGGATCGCAGTCCCGACATCATGGAGGATCAGGTAACATACCCGATCATCACCGGGATGCTTGGCGCGCCGAAAGTAAAGGCGATTCGCGGTTTTTCGGACTTCGGATATTCGTACGTTTACATCATCTTTGAAGACGGCACCGACATTTATTGGGCCCGGTCGCGGACGCTGGAATACCTTAGCAAGATCACACCGCTTTTACCGGAGGATGTGCGCACAGAGCTTGGTCCAGATGCTACCGCTGTCGGCTGGGTCTTTCAGTACGCGCTCGTAGATACGACGGGAAAACACAGTCTGGCAGATTTGCGCAGTTACCAGGATTGGTACTTGCGCTACTACCTGCAAAGTGTTCCAGGGGTAGCGGAAGTTGCCCCGATCGGAGGATTCGTCCGGCAATATCAGGTTACAGTGGATCCGAATAAACTCGCTGGTTACGGAATCTCTACAGAAATGGTCATGGAAAAGATCCGAAAAAACAATAACGATGTTGGTGGCCGTCTGGTGGAATTCTCGCAGCGTGTGAATACATGGTTCGCGGAAGAGGATACGCGAAAACTCCGGAAGACATCGAAAAAATTGCGGTCAGGACAAACCCGGAGACAGGAACGCCGGTCCGCATTCGCGATATCGGTTCGGTCACTCTTGGACCTGACATGCGAAGGGGCGTTGCTGACCTTGATGGAAAAGGAGATGCGGTCGGCGGAATTGTCGTGATGCGCTACGGCGAGAATGCGTTGCATGTCATCGATCGTGCTAAGAAGAAAATTAAAGAGCTCGAACCAACCCTGCCGGAAGGAGTCAAGATCGTTACAACATACGATCGTGCTGATCTGATAGATAGATCGATCGAAACTCTGAAAGATACACTAACGGAAGAATTGCTGATTGTAAGCCTCGTCATCTTGATTTTTCTCTGGCATGTTCCGAGCGCAATGATTCCAATTCTCACAATTCCCATTGCCGTGATCATCTCCTTCATTCCGATGTACGGGATGAAAATTACCTCCAACATTATGTCACTCGGCGGCATTGCCGTTGCGATTGGCGCAATGGTGGATGCTGCGATTGTAGTTGTCGAACAAACGCACAAGAAACTGGAGCACTGGGAAGCAACGGGACGCCAGGGGGACTATCGCAGAGTCATTATCGATGCTGTTAAGGAAGTTGGCGGGCCGAGCTTCTTCGCTCTGCTTGTGATCGTCGTCTCGTTCATCCCTGTCTTCACACTTGAAGCTCAAGAAGGGCGGTTATTTAAACCTCTCGCCTTTACAAAAAACTGTTCGATGATGATCGCCGCGATTCTTGCTATCACCCTGGATCCTGCAATGCGACTGCTCTTTACCCGAATGAACGCATTCAAGTTTTCTCCTCGTTGGTTGGCGATTACAGAACTAGTCTTACCAAAGGATTTGCGACCGACAAGGTACGACATAGAGCAGTTCGATGCGTCTTTTCACTTTCGGCCTGAAACAAAACTCAAGACCGACATTCGCTTAACGGTGCTGATCGTTCATCGTAAGGGGTTTTTCGATCCCGTCGATCAATGCGAATTAAGGTGTTCAAAAGAAATCCAGCAGAATCTGAAGACGATAGGTGTACAGCGGAAAGTGTGGTCAGAACCAATGGCCACTATTCCTGGCTTTAACCTCTCAACAAGATCTTTCAGATCACTCCTGCATCGACCGTACACGTTTTCTCTTCTTCGTTTACTTCGAGATGACTGGATATCGAGATCATATCAAGGAGAATGCCGCCTTGATTGAGCGACTGTCCGCTCTGGCTAGGCGCAGCGGAGCGTGGCGTTTACCGGTAGCTGATAGCGCATTGCAATCCGGACCACTGCAGCAAAGTCCTCAACGTTGGAGGGTTGAACGACCACCATCGGAATCCGTGTTATCATTCTGCCAAAATCATCGCGGACGGCATTCATTCAGGCTATCGGAATCAGTGAATACCTTTCCACGATTGACAGATCGCAGTTCCTTAATTAGTGCTGTTTCGCTCATATCGTAGCTATCTGCTTCCTTTATATATAGCTAATCAACTACATATAGCCGATCAACGCTCTTCGCGGCTTTTCACTGAGATTGCCGTCCCTGTTGTCTGAATCCTGATAAATTCGAACACGGCATCCTCCATAGCCGGTTTCATCCCGATCTTTCTTCCTTCTTTCATGGCCTGTGCTAGGGACGCTTTTTCCACGAGAACACGATAAGCGAACCAGAGTCCGCCTACATGGTTGCCGGTCGAGCAATGAATCAGGATCGGCTTTTCCATGGTGTTCAGCAGCTCCGCGAATTCGTAAATCGTCTGCAATGCGATGCCGGAAGGATCAAATGGAACTCTGTAATATTCCATTCCATTCGCTTGTACAATCGCATCTTCGCCGGCGATGCACTCCTGTTCCGGAAGAACATTGAGAACACTTTTCACGCCCATCTCAGAAACTTCCCGCATCCCAAACAACGTCGGTTGACCTGCCGTGAAAACCAGATATCTCGGTTGATACAGATTTGGAATGGAATCATTCCCAGCTCCGACAAAAACGATCGAACAAAGGAAAACAATGCCGGTTGCAAAAATGTTTTTCATACCGCACCTCCTGGTTTCATTAGAACTGGTACCGATTCTCAAGGACCCAATCGAAAAGACGTTCTTCGAGCTCCTTTCTCATTCCGATCATTCTTCCTTCTTTCAGAGCTTCATCGAGCGGCGCTTTCTCAACCAGAACACGGTACGCAAACCATATTCCTCCAGCATGATTGCCAGTGCCGCAATGAATCAAGACCGGCTTTTGCGCGTTCTTCAAGACGTCCGCAAACTGTTCAATCGTTTCTTTTCTGAATTCAAAAAGATGAAATGGAACAGTTCTGTAGTCCATGTTGTTAGACATAACGATTTCGGCCTCACCAGGAACGCAATTCCTTTCGGGCAATACATTGATGACCGTCTTAATTCCTGATGCTGCGATATGATCAAATCCGCCCTGATCTGGTTTACCCGATGTGAATATCTTATCCTGTGGTTGCTGAAGATTAGGGATTTCACCCGCAGGCATGGCGAAAGCAAAAGAAAGAGCTGTCTAAAAAATGATAATTGGTGTCACATTTTTCATACTGC
>JBKKAT010000650.1:0-6369 GCA_046714535.1 Acidobacteriota bacterium
GGCTAAGGATGGCATCTCAAGCGACATATACTGCAAAAGTTTAAATCCGCATTTCCCGCGGGACCATTCATCCATTCTTAACGGCATCAAGCCGATATCGAACTCATTGAGCTGTTCCACTTCCCGGGAAGGATCCCAACGTTCAAAGCGAAAGGGAAATGAGAAATTGTGTGGGCGGGATCCGGAAAGAATCACGATTTCCACCGGAAAGTCTTTAGCGAGCTTTTCCAGCACCGGCGAAAGAAGCTGCAGGTATGGAAAGTTGTACTCCAAACCGGACCATCCAAGAATCACACGATCTTTGGGCTTCTTCGGCATAGCCTTGAAACGATCTGTGTCCAGGACCGTGGGTACCACATGCACATTTTGGTTGAACTTTTGAGCGTAATCGGCAAGCGTCTGATTGCCTGCGATCACGCCACGGGCGCGCTCCATCACTTTCGGCAGCTTCTTCGGATGCGTTAAGTAGATGGCGTCGTCAAACTCCAGAATATACTTGCGTGGCAGATAATTCTGTTCGAAAGCGAAGGGGAAATAAGGAAACAGCTGTTGTTCAATCACGCTTAGGTCTGAATCATCCTTTCGTACAACCAGTTTTCGATCATGGAATCGACGCAGTGTGTAAGGAATTTTCTGCAAAGTGCAGAAAGGTTCAGACATTCGCAGAATTTCAAAGTAACGATCATCAAAAAGCTGTGAGATATGAAAATCGATTCCGGCCTCGCGCCAGGAATCCGCAAATTGAAATGCTCTGTAACGGCTACTCGGGCCGAGATGCGAATATTTGGAGTAGTAAGTGATTTTCACTCGAAGCGTTACTTCTGTGGATTCAGCATGCGTTGTTTGTGCTGGGCGATGGCGGCCGGTGTATAGATGGCCGTAATGAACATGCGGTTGTCGACAGGTTTCAGGATAAAAGTGCTCTGTTGATATTTTGCTGCCGGATCGCGGTAACGAAAAGTGTAAGTGAGGAGATTGCCTTCGGGATCCAGCCAGTCGCCTGTCCATTCGTAGATCATCCAGACCGGTTGACGAGGTGGATCATTGAAGAAAGTCCAGCCGCGAACCTGCGAAGATTCATTTTTAGGAAACAAATACATGTATGTAATTGGCTTCCATCCCTGAGCTTTCAGGCGATTTCCGATTTGCGCGATCAGTTCCTTTGCCGGGTATTTGGCGCTTACCTCATATTCCAAAACGTCCATACCCTTCAAATGGTGGGTTTTTATATCCTTGGCCCCCGGGAGCGTGATCAAAACGCCCTCCGGGGCATTCTTGCATGCACTGAAGAGCAAGACGGTCATGAGAACAAGAAATGCGCGAGTCATGAGGAATATTTTATCTCAACCGCCAAGGGGCCAGGTTTACTTAACTTTGGGGTGGAATTGTCTCAACGTAATCGAACTCGCCGTCGCGCACTTTTAAGATAATTGCCGGTTTGCGCGGATTACGATTTTCATCAATCTCGATCTTGCCGGTGACACCCACAAAATCTTTCGTTGAAGCCAGAGCATCCCGAACGCGCGTTGGATCTACTGAATTAGAGCGCCGGAACGCGTCAAACAATAATGACGCAGCATCATACCCAAGAACGGCGTTGGTATCCGGCATGTGTCCATATTCCTTCTTGTACGCCTGCACAAATTTTTGCACGACCGGATTCGGGTCTTTTGCTGCATAGTGACTTGAGAAGTAAGAATTGTTCAACGCGGGTCCGCCAATTTCCCACAAGGTTCCTGAATCCCAGCCATCTCCTCCTAGAAGTGGAACTTGAATGCCGAGATTCCGTGCCTGCCGCGCGATGAGAGCCGCTTCCGTGTAGTAACCGGGGATAAAAATCGCTTGAGGATTCTTCGACTTAATCAGGGTTAGCTGCGCATTAAAATCGTTGTCCCCTTCACTGTAACTTTCATCCGAAACAATCCGGCCTCCGAGTTTATTGAATTCCTCCGTAAATACATCCGCGAGTCCGACAGAATAATCATTTTTTATATCTCGAAGGATTGCGACATCTTTGAGCTTTAGATTCTTTGAAACAAATTGGGCCATGACAAAACCCTGGAAGGTGTCGATAAAACAGACTCTGAAAATGTAGTCTCCCACTTTTGTGACACGGGGATTTGTAGAAGAAGGACTGATCATCGGAATCTTATTCTGCTGACATACAGGGGCAGCAGCAAGACTTCGTGATGACGAAACTTCGCCCAACACAGCGACGACCCGCTCCTTCGTGATGAGTCGCGTAACGACCGTCTGCGCTTCCTCCGGTTTTCCCTGGTCATCCTCCACAATCACGCGGATCTTTTTGCCCAAAATACCACCGGTGTCGTTCGCGTCCTTTATCGCCATGTCAATTCCATTCTTTACTGAAATTCCATAGGTGGCGGTCGTGCCGGTAAGAGATCCGAACTCGCCAATTAAAATTTCTCCGGAAGCAGGAGTTTCCTTTTTGCAGGAAGGGAGGTAGGAAAGTAAAAGAATCGCGAACAAACCGAAAAGAAAACGTTTCATCTAATCCTCCGAATGATGCAGGCGGGACGCCTGCGGTCCATAATGCAGGCGAGACGCCTGCGCTCCATAGTGGTTTGTGACGAGCGGGACATATCAACGGCCGGATCTGAGGGAACCCTGCGACATTTCAAGAAGCTTGTGTGGATAGTTCTCGATAAGACCAGCCTGCGAAATCAGCACGTAATCCAGCTTTCTTTGCAGCTCCGGGATGTTGATGGAACCACCGTATGTCATACCCGAGCGAAGACCGCCAATGATGTCGCTCACAATAAAGTCCTCATCTTCACGGTAAGGGACTTCTACCGCGATCCCTTCTGCTGTTTTCCATTCCGGCATCGGCCCGGCATGTTCTTCCTGAACTTCACGACTCGCCATCCCGCGATAGATTTTCACTTTGGCTCCGTTCTCTTTTGTGACCACCGGACCTGGTGTCGGACGCGTCCCCGCCAGCATTCCGCCCAGCATCACAAAGTCTGCCCCAAACGCGAGAGCCTTTACAATATCCGCCGGCACCCGGATTCCCCCATCCGCCACAATGGAACGGTCGACTCGGCCGCACTCCATGATTGCAGTCAGCATCGGCACACCGAAGCCGGTTTTCAAGCGCGTGCTGCACACAGAACCGGCGCCAATTCCAACCTTGATGATGTCAGCGCCACAAGATGCGAGAAAGTCAGCGCCCGCATAAGTGGCCACATTTCCCGACATGATGCAGCTTTCCGGAAGCATATCCCGCAGAGTTTTCAACGTCCGCCCCACATACTTCCCGTGCGCGTGGGCCACATCGATGCAAAAATAATTTGCGCCCGCGTCTCTTAAAGCTTCTGCACGCTGTAACTCATTTTCAGCCGTTCCAACAGAAACAAACGTCCTGGGAGGACAGAGTTTGAACTCCTCCACATTTTTCTCCACCGACAAAAAGCGGTGCAAAACTCCAATTCCACCGTGAGCCGCGATGAAATTCGCCATTGCATGTCCGGTAACGGTATCCATATTCGATGTCATCACGGGAAGATTCAGTTCCAGTTTTCCTGAGCGATCCTTCATCGAGGTATCCACTACGCGCCTCGATTCATAGTGATTGTACGAAGGGATCAAAAGCACGTCATCGTAAGTCAGAGCCATTTGCTGCATTGGAACACCTCTATGAGAATATTAGCGCCATTTGTGCATTGCGCTAACTGATGTAAGATGTTTCGTACAGCAAACCGGAGGACATCAGGAGATTATGAGCGATCAAAAGACTGCACAAACCAGCAACAATCCCTTTCGTGCTATTTTTGACTTCAGCAAGGAAGAACTGCCCGTAGTTCTTTTGATGTTCGCTTTCTTCTTCCTATTTATCCTCGATTTCCAAATGTTGAGACCATTGAAAAAAGGGATGTTCATTGAAGCATTCGGGGCCAAGAAGGAACTATACGCCAAATTACTCAATATCGCCCTATCGATCGTCGGCGTTATCGTTTTTACGTATCTTGTAAATCATATGAAACGGCACAAAATGATTTATGCACTTTCAGGCTTTTTTGCGGTAAGCTTTTTCGCTTTGAGTCGCTTGCTCGCAGTACCTGAGCCTGCCGCCTTCGCCATCTGGGGTTTCTATCTTTGGGGAGATCTCTTAACCACGATGATGGTTGCAGCGTTCTGGGCGTATTTGACGGACATCACATACCCCGATCAAGCAAAAAGATTGTACGGTGCAATCGGAGCAGGAGGAGTCATTGGTGGAATATTCGGCGCTACCACGGCCAAAACTTTACTGAAACCTCTCGGAACGCCAAACATACTTCTGATCGCGGCCGGCGTTATGGTTGTGTTGATTGTAGTGATCTACGCGATTGAATATCTTGTAGATCGTTCAACGCGTTTCAAGAAAGTTTCAGCCCCACTCAAAACGGAATCACAAATGGGCGCCGCAATGGAAGGCGCGCGCTTAACCTTCGCATCCAAATTTCTTATGGCCATTATGGGCATTATGTTCTTTTATGAAATCGGTTCTCAGGTCAATGACTATCAGTTTTCCACATTCACGGAAAGTCTCGAAGGGCTCGAACAAACTCAGATTTATTTAACAAATGCATCCTTAGCTGCAAATGCTTTAGCGGTTATTGTTCAACTCTTTCTGGTTTCGATCATTATGAGAAAGCTCGGCGTTACTGCGGCTTTGCTTGTGCTTCCTCTTGCATTGATCATAAGTACCACCTCTTTCTTTTTGTTTCCGAGTTTACTCTTCGCGATGTTCTTGTTTGCATCGGACAATGGTTTGAACTACTCGATTCAACAAACATCAAGAGAATCACTTTATGTAGTGACAACTCCCGAGGAAAAATACAAATCGCGCGCTTTCACAAATATGTTTGTTCAGCGACTTGCGAAAGGGCTCGCAATCTTTGTTGCTCTCGGACTTGGATTGCTCGGCTTGACAGGGGCTTCAACACGGTACCTGAGTTTTGTTACGATTGTTGTAATGCTGATACTGGTTGCTCTCAGCATTTATGCAGGCCGGCAATTCGCAAAGAAGGAAAAAGAACAGCCCGCATAGAGTCCGGATTCGAAAAGGCCCGGCAGCATGTCCAATTGCAGGTTCCCACAAAGCGGAACCCGTCATCATCGATTTGGAAAACATTAGACGTAGTTTCTAAAAGACGTTTTAAATACTAACAAAAATAAATTTCCCTTAGAATGATCGTGTAATGGAGAATCCATGAATAGATCGATGAGTTATTTTATGATTTTGTTTCTGCTTCTTACCTTCTCATTTTTTGCAACAGCGGATGAGACAGATGATTTTGTTCAGCAGCAGATGCAAAGAGAGCAGATTCCGGGTCTGGCATTGCTGGTTATCCATAATGACAAGATTGTGAAATCCAGGGGTTATGGAATGGCGAATCTTGAACATCAAATCCCGGTAAAGCAGGAAACCATTTTTCAATCGGGCTCGATGGGCAAGCAGTTTACTGCTACGGCGGTCATGATGCTCATGGAAGATGGCAAACTAAAATTAGAGGAACCTGTCGCTAAATACTTGAAAGTTCCGGATACCTGGAAAGAGATCACCATCCGTCACCTGCTCAACCATACCTCCGGTTTGGGGGATTACCCGCAGGATTTTGATTTGCGGAAGGATTTCACCGAAGAGGAACTGCTAAAGATGGTCATCGGGCAGCCAATGCTTTTCAAACCAGGTGAGAAGTGGAACTACAGCAATCTTGGTTACATCACACTGGGAATTCTCATTCACAAAGTGAGCGGCAAGTTCTATGGCGATTTCCTGCAAGATCGAGTATTTGGTCCGCTTGAAATGAATAACACCCGCATCATCAACGAAGCTGATATCATTCCGAACCGCGCGGCCGGATATCTGCTCGCAAAAAATGAAATCAAAAACCAGGATTGGGTTTCTCCCTCGTTAAATACCACCGCCGATGGAGCGCTCTATTTTAATATTGTAGATTTGGCGAAATGGGACGCCGCTTTGTACACAGAAAAGCTTTTGAAACGGGGCAGCCTTGAACAAATGTGGACGCCCGTTAAACTGAACGACGGCACCACTTTTCCTTACGGATTTGGATGGACGGTCAATCAATATAAGGGGCATCAACGGGTCGAACACGCCGGTGGCTGGCAGGGATTTGCCACTCACATTGTCCGTTACGTTCAGGACCGGCTGACCGTGGTTGTTTTAACAAACCTCGCGACTGCAGACCCGGTTTACATTGCTCATGCTGTAGCCGGATTCTTCGTGCCCGATCTTGCTCTGCCAAAACACACACAGATCAAGATCGATCCCAAGCTCTTGCAGCTTTACGCCGGCAAGTACGAATATACTGCCGGGACGGTGTCAGAAGTGATTGTGGG
>JBKKAT010000651.1:0-4611 GCA_046714535.1 Acidobacteriota bacterium
TCACAGTGGTCCTGATTGCTTTTCGTGAAAATGACTGTCGACTCATCGCCGGAAGAATAAGCCTCCGGGGTGAATTCCTGGTATCGTCGCAACTTTCGGTTTTGTGTACGGGTACTGTTGGAGCAATTGTCATGTAATCCCGCAAAAGGGGATGAAAGCTCGCTACTCTTCGTCGTCAGAAATGTGATGGCCCATTCTGTTTTTAGCTGCTGTCGTTCTGACCACAGACCGGGCATCTCTGGTATTACCTCTAAACAACTGTTCCTGCGCTATTGAGAACCTTCCTGAAACGTTACTTTTGAAGCATGAGAAATATAAGAACCGAATCCCGCATCACTCTCACATTGGAAAAATGGGAAAAAGAACTTGTTTCGACAATCGAAGCGATCCAGAATCGGTTCGGGCATGCAGCACACAGTAAATTCTTGCTTGCAGCGGGATTTGGAGTCTTGATTCTTTTTTCCGCTTTAACTTTTTTATCAATCGGTTTTATTAGTGACAAATCGGCATTCCTGAATGAACAACTTGAAAATCATGAGTGGAAAATGCCCTCCACCGTTTATGCGAACGCTCCCGTGCTGGAACCAGGAAAGAGGGTTACGCAGAAATGGCTTGTTGATTATTTGCATCGACTCGACTATCAGGATGCAAAATCTACCGTAAAGACAGGCCAATACCTTGTCCGGGAGAATGCAGTTTCTATTCGAAAACGTTTTTTGACGGATGAGAATGATAAAGATCAGGTCTTAATTTCTTTTACCAGTAAAGGAATCAGCGAGATTAAAAATCTTGGCTCGAACCTCCGTATGAGCAGCTACGAGCTCGAGCCACTTCCCTTAAACAGCCTTTTTGGTTCTGAGTACGAGAAAAGGACGCTGGTGAGCTTCAGCGATCTACCGCCTCATTTGATTCGTGCGGTCATTGCGATAGAAGACCGGCGTTTTTTCAAACATTCCGGAATCGATGGGAAGGGGATTCTGAGAGCCCTGCGAAGTAATTTCTCCAAAGACAACCATCTTCAAGGAGCAAGCACCATCACGCAGCAGCTGGTGAAAAATTTTTATCTGAATCCCGAAAGGACGATGAAAAGAAAAATCAATGAAGCGGTACTTGCTGTTTTGTTGGAACGGAAGCTGAGCAAAGAAAAGATTTTGGAACTTTATTTAAACGAAATTTATCTAGGGCAGAGAGGCCCTGTCAGCGTGAATGGAGTTGGTGAGGCGAGCCGTCTTTATTTTCGGAAAGACGTTCGGGATCTGAGTGTTGTAGAAGCGGCTTTACTCGCGGGGCTCATCCAGGCGCCGCAACGGCACAATCCTTATCAGCATCCTGAAAACGCATTGAATCGCCGTAACAAAGTTCTTCTTGCAATGAAAACGGAAGAGTACATAACAGAGCAACAATTTCAAGACTATTCAAATGCTCCGCTGGGCGTTCAAACATTTGATGCAACTGTGGCCCGCGCTCCTTATTTTGGGGAGATTGTGAAAACCCAGGTGGAGCAAGCTTTGGGTTCCGAAGAGATGCATAGCGGAAATTTTCGCGTGTTCACAACGCTTGACATAGATATGCAGGAAGCAGCTGAGAAAGCGATTTCTGAAGGACTCGCGGACATTGACAGAATTCGTTCTAAAAAAACACATAAAGAAGCTCAGGCATGTCTGATTGCCATCGACCCTTCTACAGGGGAAATCAAGGCTTTTGTCGGCGGAAAGAACTTTTCCAAAAGTCAATTTGACCGCATTACTCAAGCGACTCGTCAACCGGGGAGCAGCTTTAAACCCTTCATTTATGCAGCTGCAATCGAATCGGCGTTCGAAAGCGGTGCACAACTAACACCTGCATCGCTTATTTCTGACGAACCTCTGGTCGTTCAATTCGGTAGCCAAACCTGGCAGCCTCAGAACTATGATGGGTCCTACAACGGAACCGTAACTCTCCGCCGCGCACTTGCACAATCCATGAACATTGCAACCGCTCGACTTGCTCAGGAGGTTGGCCTCGATAAGATCGTAAGGCTTTCCAAAAATATCGGGTTTCAGAATGTGATGCCATATCCTTCCGTTTCGCTGGGAGCATTCGAAGTAAGCCCCTGGCAAATGGTGAAAGCCTATACCGTATTCGCGAATGGCGGCGTTGAGACCGAGCTCAACAGCATTAAGAAGATAGTCAATTCAAAAGGGGATACGGTTCAAGAGTCAAAAACCCGATCCAGAAGAGTTCTTCATCCTGAAACCGCTTACTTGATCACAACGATGTTGAAGAGTGTGATGACGGAAGGAACCGGAGCCTCCATCCGGCGGTGGAATTTGAATCAGGTGGTTGCAGGAAAAACCGGCACTACCAACGATTATAAAGATGCCTGGTTTATCGGATATACACCCGATTTGATCTGTCTGGTGTGGACCGGCTATGATGACAATACTCCATTAAGGATGACGGGTGCTCAGGCTGCGTTGCCGATTTGGGCCCGTTTTATGAAATCGATTCATGGCAAAATGCAGTCCGGAGAATTCGAAACACCCCAGGGTTTGGTCACGCGTGAGATTGATTCCTACACAGGTAAGCTCGCTTCAGATCACTGCGCGCATGTGATCACAGAGGTCTTTGTGGAGGGCACTGAGCCTCAGGAGACTTGCAACGACTACCTGCATTCGATGCCTCTGGAATACGTAACGGCAAATTACGATCTGAGTATGACTCCAGCGAGCGATTCCGTCTTGCCGAAACTCGACCGGGCGGAAATCTATGCAGTAAAGGACTCTAAAGGCGTCGTATTCACAAACATCGACCAACACTGAATCTCATGAAGAACCAACGCTACTGTGTTTACGGTTGCGTCTGTTCACGGAGCGTTTTCATAGCTCCGCCCCAGGCAATGACTTCATTCAGCATTGTATTTACGGATGCTTCATGCCGTTCAGCTGGTTTAAAGACAGTGTAGTTTTCAAAGTCTGTGAAAAGAGAAAGCATGACCTGAGCGCGGACATCTGCAATCTTTATCTCTGCCATCACCAAACGCAATTGTTCCACCGCCCGCGCGCCTCCCGCACTTCCATAGCTGACAAAACCGGCGACTTTGTTATTCCATTCCGCAAAAAGAAAATCGATTGCATTTTTTAGAGCGCCGGGAATTCCATGATTGTATTCCGCTGTAACAAAGACGAAAGCATCGAACGAGGCAATTTTTGCGGCCCACGTCTTCGTGTGATTTTTACTGTATTGACCCAATGAAGGCGGGACCGGTTCATCCAGCAGCGGAAGATTGTAATCCTGGACGTCTACCAGCTCGAACTCCGCATCGCTCCGTTTTCTTGCAATTTCGTAAGTCCATTTTGCAACCGCTTCTCCGATCCGTCCCGGCCTTGTGCTGCCGAGTATCACTGCAACTTTCAACATGATTCCTCCTGTGATTTCAATTGCTACCGGTATATTAGTCGAATTTTCAGGCCGGAGAAACGCTCTATGCCTTGACTCTCCCATCCATATATTGAAAACTATGGATATATGAATAAGGAAAAACTGGAACTGATTTTTAAGGCACTGAGCGATTCCACAAGGCTAAAAATACTCGAGATTCTAAAGCGTCCCGGGAAGAGTTCCTGTGGCTTGATCGCAAAAAACGAGCGCGGATTGTGCGCCTGCGATATTCAGGAAGCGATTGGACTTTCCCAGGCGGCAACGTCCTACCATATGGAACTTCTCAAGCGAGCCGGACTCATTCATGGCGAGAAGCGCGAACGCTGGATGTTTTACTGGAGAAACGAAACCGCGATTGCGTCCCTTGCAGAAACGATCGCACGGTCGGTCTGAGCTTTTTTGTGAATAGTAGTAACGCGCGTCAGAAGCTCCTGGCCGAGTTCGCGGGAACTTTTGTGATGGTTTTTGCGGGCACCGGCGCAATCGTTGCGAACGATGTCAGTCACGGACAGATCGGAATCGTTGGAATCGGTTTAGCCTTCGGCCTTTCGGTCTTTGCAATGATTTATTTGCTTGGCCCCATTTCCGGAGCGCACCTTAACCCGGCCGTTACGGTGACCTTGTTCCTTGCTCGAAAATTGCCACGCAACCTGGCTCTTCCTTATCTTGTTGCTCAGTGTTCAGGTGCAATCGGGGCGAGTCTTTTTCTCTCTTTTTTCTTCCCTGATCATCCCACGCTGGGAGCAACCATTCCCATGGGATCCGCTGCTCAATCCCTTATGCTTGAGATGCTTTTGAGCTTGATTCTGTTGGTCGCGATTTTATTGATTTCAGAACGATCAACCGGAAAACGAATTGCTCCGGCACTCGTGATCGGAACAATTATTGGATTGGAGGCGATTTTTGGCGGCCCGATATCGGGAGCCTCTATGAATCCTGCCCGCTCGCTGGCCCCCGCTCTGATTTCCGGTTCTCTCGATCATCTCTGGATTTATTTTCTTGGTCCCCTGATGGGTGCCATCTTAGCAAAGAATTATGTGTGCGTTTTTAGGATTGCCACGCCCACTCAGGAACGGTTTCCTTGAGACGAACGTGCTAGTGGATTCTAGCAGTGGATTGTTACAGGACACTAGTTCGCGCTAACAGGATTTGGTTTGACCCGGGCCTTCACAACAACGAGCGCAATTTTTG
>JBKKAT010000652.1:0-6674 GCA_046714535.1 Acidobacteriota bacterium
GAGCAAACCGGCTGGGCGGCAACTCCCTTTCGGATCTTCTCGTTTTTGGCAAACGGGCGGGAGAATTTGCTGCCCGGTATGCCGGCGAAAAACAAGCCGGTCAAATCAATATGGACCAGGTTCAGGAACACGCTTCGAAATCGCTCGAACCATTTGATCGCGCGGGCTCTGAAAGTCCGTATCAAATCCAGCGTGATTTGCAGGAAATGATGCAAGATCTGGTTGGGATTGTGCGGACCGAATCAGAAATGTTGAGCGCCCTGGAACAGATAGGTGTGCTGCAAACGCGAGCGCGCAAGACTCAAGTTCCGGGCAACAGGGAATACAATCCAGGCTGGCATACAGCGTTGGACCTCGATAATCTCTTAACTGTATCCGAAGCAATTACGCGCTCGGCTCTCGAACGCAAAGAAAGCCGTGGCGCTCAATTCCGTGACGATTTTCCGGAGAAGGATGAGATATTTGGTAAGCTCAATGTAATTGTTCGTAAAGGTTCTGGTTCAAAAATGGAAGTGTCGACCGAAAAGATTCCGGAAATTCCCGCAGAGCTCAAACAAGTGATTGAGGAAAACAAGTGAACACAGCAAAGTTCAAGATTTGGCGCGGAAAAGGGCAAGCGGGAAAGCTGGAAGAATATTCCACGGAGATTTCGGAAGGGATGGTTGTGCTGGATGCCGTGTTGAACATCCAGGCGGAAAGCGCCCCCGATCTTGCAGCACGCTGGAATTGCAAAGCAGGGAAATGTGGTTCATGTTCTGCGGAGGTCAACGGAAAACCCAGATTGATGTGCATGACCCGATTAAGTGAATTACCGCTGGAGGAACCCGTTACTGTTGAGCCTATGAAGGCGTTTCCTCACTTAAAAGATCTAGTTACGGATGTGTCGTGGAATTTCCGGGTCAAAAAGAAAATCAAAAAGTTTCATCCGCGTGCGCCGGACGCGGCGGATGGAACATGGCGGATGGCCCAAGAGGATGTGGATCGTGTTCAGGAGTTCCGGAAATGCATCGAGTGCTTCCTTTGTCAGGATGTTTGTCATGTTCTTCGGGAGCATCATCTGCATGAAGAATTTATTGGTCCGCGGTTCCTTGTGTATGTTGCTGCGCTGGAAATGCATCCATTGGATGTTGAAAATCGAACGGAAGAGCTGCAAAAAGCGGACGGAATCGGATATTGCAACATCACAAAGTGTTGCACGAAAGTTTGTCCGGAAAATATTACGATCACCGACAACGCAATCATTCCTTTGAAGGAACGGGTGGTCGATGAATTTTATGATCCTTTAAAAAAGCTCTTCCGCTTGTTCCAGAAAAAGTAGGAGATTTACCATGTTCCAACTGAAGCCGATCACAAAAGAATCAATTCCGCGTGCGTTAGAAAAGGCGGAGCGTTACCGGTTATTGAATGAACCAAGTGAAGCGGAAAGTATTTGTGAAGACATTCTTCAGATAGAACCGGAGAATCAGAAAGCTCTTATCACGCTCGTTCTCGCTTTAACGGATCAGTTTCAATCCGGCTCCGGAGTTCATCATGCGCAGGAAGTTACGCAGCGCATTCAAGGAGATTATCAGAAGGCTTATTATGCTGGAATTATTTGCGAGCGACGCGGGAAAGCTCTTCTCGACTCCGGAGGTCCCGGCTCTGCGTATGCGGCTTATGATTGGCTGCGTGATGCGATGGACTGGTACGAAAGAGCCGAGGAAATCCGGCCCGCAGGGAATGATGACTCCATTCTGCGCTGGAATGCCTGCGCCCGCGCGATCATGCAAAATCATTTAGAGCCGCGCATCGAAGAAAGAACCGAACTCCAGCTGGAATAAATGAGCGCCGGCTTTAGCCGGCATAAAGGGCAGGCAGGCTTTAGGCTGCCTCTTTCTGAGCGCGGGGCCGGCTGAAGCCGGCGGTCATTTGGAAGTGATCACCACAAGCGCGGGCAATCCAAACTCTTCCTGCTTTTTACCGGGAACATACCTTGATCCATTAAAGGTGCAGTAGAGCGTTTTTCCTTTTGGATCGATCTGCATGTTGTAATTTCCGGCAATGGAATAATTGGCTTTGTGTGTCATGGGATCTCGCAAAAAAGCAATCACTTTCCTTTGCCCGCTTTGTATCTGGTACTGAACTACCGGGGTGCCCATTTCAAGGGCAGAACCATGCGATCCCGGCGCGAAGTAAAGGTATTTTTCATCGGGACTGAGAACCAGAACTGCGGCATAGCTTCCTGTAAGCAAGTTTGGTCCAAGATCTTTGATCGTTTGTGTGGCAGGGTCGAATGCGAAAAGTCTTCCTGCTCGCGTCATCCCGAAAATGATACCGTTGGAAGCGGGAACAGAAGATGCTCTTAAGCTGTTTTTCGAACCAGGCAAGACAAGTGCTGTTGTGAGGATTTGATTCTTATCCGGATCATAGAACGAAAGTTTTCCATTCTGATTGGAGAAGTATATTTTTCCATCCTTTGTTCGCAAGAACGAACGATGGTCAGCGGTGAACTCTGCGCCACCCTGAAACTTCACCACTCTCTTTTTTAAATCATAAACCACGAGGTCACCTTTTTCATTTTCTACTCCGTAGAAATATAGCAACTCGCGGTTCGAATCTATTGTTGAAGCGGGCAAGCCCTTCCCTGGCGCAATCGCCCCGAGATTCTCCAGGCGACGAGTCCGCAAATCATAACGAAACAAAAGCGATCCTTTGTAACCGGATTTCCTGGCTTCCTGCACCTGCTTCTGTTTTCCCCAGTAAGTTGCAAAATAGAGTCCCCCTTTGTGTTCGTGAATTTGCGAATGAATCTTGCCGTGACCATATTCTCCCGGCTTTTGTCCAATCGCTTCGCCAACATCGACAATCTTCTTCAACGTTTTTGTCACCGGGTCATATTCATAGAGCAAACTGGTGCCTCCATAACCACGATGATCTCCAATCGCCGTGTAATACTTTCCGTTAGAAGCGAAGCAACCATCACCCCAGCTGGACCAGAGAGTTTCTTCAGCTGCGGGAAGTCCGGTGAAAAGAATTGTCTCAACTTTTGGTGGAAGAGACGCAACGATAAAATTTCCTGTGACACCTTTCGGAATCGATATAAGTTCAACCGTATCGATGAGAACAACATCTTTTTGTGTGAGGAGGGATAACAATAACAAGAAAAGAAAACCTGTACGCATGTCTTCAAAATTCCATCAGTCTGTTGACCGGTATATTGTTTTGTCTTTTGCGGACACCGCCGGGAAGTGTAATCTCAAGATGAACTGTCTTTAAGCTCCCGACTCCGAAATGGCAGACAGGTATCTGTCCGCTGGCATAACCATATCCAATATATAGCTGCTGATAACCGATCAGCTTTTCTCCTGAAAATAATTTGATTTTAGAACCGATGGGCGCTTTCACCCGAAGCCAATTTCCCGTTTTCGTGCGGTTTTGAAGTAGATGAGAGGTTTCACCGCGGAACCAGTTCACAAGGAAAATATCCATTTTACCGTCCTGATTGAAATCAGCTGAGGGTCCTGCCGGAAAATAAATCATCGGAGTTTTGATTTCTTGAACTGCCTGAAAATAAGGAAGGCCATCTTTTTGGATTCCCCGATTTCGATAGATCAGGGGAACGACGTTCCGGCCATTCTTCCAGGCTGCTGAAAGATAGATGTCCGGTAGTCCATCATTGTCGAAGTCCTGAACTTCCACGTGCGGGCTTTTTGCGGGAATGTTTTGATGGAGGCCCACTTTCGCGGCGACCTCTTGAAATTGAGGAATTCCGTTCTTCAAACCGCGGTTGATGTAGATTCGATTTTTTGCGGGATCATGGTGCGCCGTGAGGACGAGATCGAGCGATCCATCTGTGTTGAGATCACCAAAAGCGACACCGCAGGGCCAATCCTCATTATCCATCGGATTCCATTCAAATATCGTTTTCAAAGCGGTCGCTTCCTGATATTTGTGTCCAGGTGCGCTGAGAAATAACCGGTTGCTGTGGGAGATGAAAAAATCGGGTGCAGAATCTTCATTCAGATCTGCAACCGCAACGCCGAACCCGTAAATATCTTCAGGCAATCCTGTCTCCTTGTTGGCCTCTTTGAAGGTGAGATTTCCTGTGTTTTTCAACAGGAGAGATCTGGGGGGCTTTTGCTTGTTCTTCTTAAACTTGTCTTCGACAATCAACAGGTCTAATAACTGATCGTTGTTGTAATCAAGAACAGCGATACTTCTGGCAGCAAGAAGATCCGGAGGACAGGCTGAACTCGCATCGGAAATCTCTTTGAGCACGCCCTTTTCGTTTTTGAAAAGCTTGCTGAGCATTCTCTGCGCATTTGTCCGGCTTTTGCCGGAGCTATCAGCTGCACCCTGGGAATTGTTTGAAACGTACAGTTCAGGAAAACCGTCCTTGTTCAAATCGGCAAAAATGGCTCCACTTGTGCGTCCACAAAACTCAACCTGCGAATTTCTGATCTGTTCGAATCTGCCTGCTCCTGAATTCCGGAAGAGTGCGGCCCGAACAGGTCCTTTGGCGGGCGAATATTCGGAATCAGGCCGGTCACAGAAACCACCGACAAATAGGTCCGGAGAACCGTCCCGATCGATGTCACCCCACGCAGCGCCATGGCCCATCATGCCGGCCAGCGGGTTCGACAATCCTGAAGATTCAGTGACATCCTCAAAAACGATGCTCGCAGGATCATTCGAGGAAAATGCGGGAAGCAGAATCAAGAAGAGAAGGAGCTGTCGCAAAATCATATTATAGAGAATATGACAATTCACCGGAAGAAAGCAGGATGGATTGTGTTTCTTCTGGTTGCCGGAGTTTTCAGCCAGTGCATGTTTTCCCGAACCCCACGTTTGGATCTTGAATGGGCGTCTCAACATCTCAAACCGGACTTTGAATCAGAATTACGGCGCAGAAAAATCGAAAAGGATTTTCAAAGCTACAAGCGATATGTTTCGGAGAAAGTAGCTGAGACGGGAAAGAGCGACAAATTTCGATTGTCCTGGATTGAAGCCTTGGTTCGCGAACCGCTGGATGCTCCGCAGCGCGCGGAAAAATTTACGCGGAACTTATTTTCCCTGACTTCCGAAACGAATCCGCATCGTAAAATCCTGGAAGAGGTTGCCGCTAAGTTGGATGTACCGCCACTATCTGTTTCTCCATCAGAACCGCAACCCGGGAATGCTCTCACGATTTTGAGTCAAGCAATCCACAGGAGCAGGCAGTCGGTTACAAAAGCTTTCCGTTCTTTATCAACAGACGAACAAAAAGAACTCGGTGAAAGAATTTATTCAGAAAGCACGGAGCAAGTCACATACGGTTATCGCTTTGGCGGCAAAGATCGCGGAGTAAGGCTCGTGGATCTGCTCACGCGCATGGATAGAAGTGAAATCCTGAACGCAGGCCGCCAACTTGCGGCCCTGACTGACCCTGCATTCCTGAAACGGCTGAAAAGATCTCAGACAGGCAATGTGGAAACTGCCGATGGATTGATCGTCATTGGTGGTGAAGGATCGGATTTTTATGATCTGGATCGATTGCCAAACGTGTGCGCGATTGTCGATTTTGGGGGAGATGATGTTTATGTGGAAGGTGCCGTGACGCCTGCGAGGCCAGTTTTTGTGATTCTGGATTTCAGCGGCAACGATCTTTACCGCGGTAAGAAACCGGGAATTCAAGGTGCGGCCATTATGGGCGCTTCTTTGCTTCTGGACCGCTCCGGCAACGATACCTACACGGCGGGGGATGTCGCTCAAGGCTCCGCGCTTGCCGGAATCGGAATGCTCATCGATCATGCGGGCAATGATTCTTATTTGGGAGACCGGAGAATTCAAGCACAGGCGGTAAGTGGTTTTGGCATGCTCTTCGATCGCGAAGGGGATGATCGTTATCGCGGTGCTCTGCTCGCACAGGGTGTCGGTGGTCCACTCGGTTTCGGTCTTCTGGTGGATCGGATGGGAGAGGATCATTATTTTGCCGGCGGAAAATATCAGGATACGTATGACGATTCTCCAGGATTTGGTGGATGGTCACAGGGCATCGGAGCAGGCGCGCGTGACGTCGCAAACGGAGGAGTGGGAGTGCTCCTGGATGGAACCGGACGCGATATATATGAAGCGGATTACTTTAGCCATGGAGGCGGATATTGGTTCGGGGCAGGATTTGCACGAGACTTTGAAGGAGATGATCAACGATGGGGAGCAGTCAGAGAAAACTTTGATGGTTCACCCCGGTCCGAAGTTCGCTTTTTGCGATGGGGGATCGGGTTCGGTTGTCATTATGCAGCCGGTTTCGTTTTTGATGACCGGGGAAACGATTCCTACGAAGGAGATTGGGCCTCTATTGCTTATGCATGGGATGTTGCCATCGGCGCATTGTTTGACGGCGATGGCGATGATCGCTATTTATCACGAGGCAGTGGAGTGGCGGAAGCCCGCAATCATGCGTTTGCCGTTTTATATGACGCTAGAGGAACGGACCGATACATAGGGAAAGGACTCGGTCAGGCAGACGGGAAGACCGGCGAAAAAAGCATAATTAGTTTTGCCTTATTGCAGGATCGCGCCGGTGAAGATACGTTCAGCTTCCCATTCACGAACCATAGCAAAGCTCACCGCGGCTGGGCCGGCGGTTTTTTGATCGATCGCTAGCGCTTTCAAAGTGGTGCGGGCGACTCGCCCGCCGGGCAAAGTTTGTGCAC
>JBKKAT010000653.1:0-5587 GCA_046714535.1 Acidobacteriota bacterium
AACCGGAAGCTGCAAAAAGGAACACGTGGTCCGGATCCCCCAGTATCTTCTTTAAGGAACCGATCACATCGGCAAGGATCTCTTTGAATTCAGCGGTTCGGTGATGAATGTTCGCCTCCAAAGCCGCCGCCAGGGCGGGGGGATAAACGCTCACCGGACCGGGAGTAAATAAACGGCTCTTTAACATGCTTAACCTCGATTCATCAAAAATGCGCAGGGTACTGATTATATGCATTTCCGAAACAGGTTGTTGCCTGTTCGCCCTGCTATGGTAATATTAGTATCTACAGTACGAAGGCGTAAGGGATTGGGAAATCAGGGGATTCCCTATTGTGATTGTTGACATTATTTTTTTCACTATGCTAGACTCACTTTTGATTCTTAGACCGCCTTTCAAGGGTGTCCTTTCATTTGAGGCTTCAGATATAAATGTCATTACAGGGCTCGCTTAAACACCTTCAACTCGCAGACGTCATTCAACTTATTAGCGTGTCAGGCAAGACAGGAATGTTCCATCTGAAAAAGGATGAGCATGTGGGCCAGATTTATCTCAAAGATGGAAACATCATTCACGCCGAACTCGATGAAATCAAAGGGGAAGAAGCGGTGTACGAGCTCGCGATCTGGAATGATGGTGAATTTAATTTTGAGCCGGATGTCGAACCTGGTGTACGAACAGTCAGCAAAAGTAACACAAACCTGCTGATGGAAGCCGCGCGACGTCTGGATGAATGGAGAGTGCTTTCGCGAAAAATTCCCAATCTCGAAATGATTCCGGAATTCATAGTGGAGCAAGGTTCTGATCGGGGACAGATCCAGTTGAATACCCATGAATGGCTGATCCTTTCAAAAATCAACGGAAAGTCGGATATTCGTAGCATCGCAAAAGCTTCGAATGTGCCCGTTTTTGACATTTGTAAGGTGCTCTACGGGCTTGTCACTCACGGCCTTGTCGCGCTGAAAGAAGCTCCGGAACCTTCTGATGTACCAGCTCCTGCTGTTGCCTCTGCTTCCACTTCAACAGTCAGCAAAGACAATCTGCTGAAGCTGCTGGAAAAAATTAAGAACATTTGCAATACCACGCTTGGCAAACAAGCAGAAGCGGTAGTGGACAAACAATATCAAAAGGCGAAATCTGATATCGAACATGGCGCCGGAATGAGTGCCATTCAGGAAGCGGTCACCCAGATTGCAAAAGCATCACAGATTTTGAAAGGCCCCATCACGACCGAGCAGCTGCTGGATCAGTTGAAGACACTGAAGCTGTAGCTATTGCAAACTGCATATTGCAAATTGCAAAAAGAAAAGGCGCAGTCTTTTATGCAATATTCAATATGCAATTTGCAATTTTGTTCTATTACTCTCGTGGAGCTTCGCGCGGTTCTTTGCGCGGTGGAAGCCCGGCTCCAATGGTGGAGATCGCATGTTTGAAAATCATGATCTCCTGCCCGTTGCTATCTAACACAACGATGAATCGGTCAAAACCCTTAATTTTGCCGGAAAGCTTGTAACCATTCATTAGATATATCGTAATTAATATGCGGTCCTTTTTCAGACCATATAGAAATTCATCTTGAAGATTCTGTAAGCCATTGCCGGCCTTTTCCATGAATCCCTCCAGGCGGTTCAGTTCCGATACCATTGTAATACAGAATCAATGAATTTGTGAAATGGCGGTGCCGGGGGAACCGGTTGAAATTGATCCTGGTTTCGAAACCAGGTGAGTTGTCTTTTTGCATATTGTTTCGTTTTAGTGATAACAGCATCCTTACACTCCCTCAGATCTATTTCTCCCCGCAGATATCGCAGAATTTCCTGATACCCCAGCGATCTTGCGGCCGGCGATTCTTCAAACGCCGGATACCGGTCCATTAAAAGCTTCACCTCATCGATCCAGCCCTGTTCGAACATTGATTCAGTTCTTTCAACAATATTTTGATGGAGAGTTTCCTTTTCCGGAGAGACGTAATATCTAAGCGCCCGGTAGCGTTCTTCCTGATTTCGGGGAAGTTCAGAACGTCGAACGCCGGTTAGAAAAAAGATTTCGAGAGCGCGGATGATCCGGTATGTATCCGGAGGCGCAATGGCCGCCGCTGAATGAGGATCGTATCGCATCAACAGGTTGTGCAAGAATTTTCCATGATGACGATTATGAATTTTCCGGAGCCGGGTTCTTATCTGTTCATTTCTTGCAATCACGGGCCAGACTCCACGTAGCACAGCTTTCATGTAGAAGCCGGTGCCGCCAACCAGAACCGGCAAATTTCCACGGACGATGATTTCACCGATCACTTTGGAAGCCAATCGTTCATAGTCAGCCGCAGTATAAGACTCCGCGGGATCCAGGAAACCGTATAGATGGTGCGGAATCTGTTTTAATTCCTGAGGTGACGGCTGGCTCGTTCCGATGGAAAGATTCTTATAAACCTGGCGGGAGTCTGCATTGATAATTTCGCAAGGGATCGTCTGCGCAAGTTCCAGAGCAATCCGGCTCTTGCCGGCAGCTGTCGGACCACCTATCAGAAGTATTCGATATTGCAAATTGCATATTGCAAAACCCGCTCTCCCCTATGCAATATGCAATCTGCAATATGCAATAACGTTATGCGCGTTTCTGTGATCGATTGAACTTACCCGATCCTTCGAGCCGGTGTTTCTCTTGCGCTTGCCAGATCGCATCGCGCCGGTGAACGAAGCAATAACTTTCTCCGTGGTCTATTCTTTTTCCACACGTCTTACAGCGGCCCAGATGTTGACCGATACCGGTCTTTTTTCCCATATAACGCAAAATGTAACCGGTAATGATCAGGCCAGCCGAAACGATGAGTATTCCTTGAGTATGCCAGACATACTCCTGGATCAAAGAGGCATCGCCATAACGGTCTCTAATGAAGTAGTATACTAACCCGGCTACGAAGCCAAACCACCCTAATGAAGAGAGAATGCTAGATATGCCCACCTTACACCCCGAAAATCGTCTACGCGTTGCGCGTCTTCGCGTCCTCGCGTGGCGCATGCTAAGCTGATTCTAATCTTATCCCTTCAGAAGAAAAACAGCAAGCAGGAGAAGACCCAGCAGAAACATGCCCACGATTTGTTGACGCTCTGCCACGGTCATAATTCGGGACGAATGTCTTTCAGCGTTTCAATCACACGCGATTCATGTTCAGGGCCAAGAGTTCGTTTCACCGCCAGAATGCTGGAATATAAAAACTCATTTAAAGAAGTAATCAACGAATCTTTTTTATTATCACCTTGAAACCATTCAAGATTTCCCTGAATGGCGGCACCATCCAAAGTCCCATCCTTTTTCATGAAAACGTCCTTCAGAATGGAAGCGTTGGATTCTTTTAGGTCCATCAAATATTTGTTCAGCACATGCTCGGTGATCGGACCAACCTCACGCATCATGTATCGATAGAGATAAGAATACATCCGGTTGTAATTTCCGATGATGCCGTCGGCCTCGTCCTTGGATAGTTCTTTTTGTTTCGGCGTTTCATTCATACTGCCCTGTACTCTGATATAACCGATACTGAGCAGCATGTAAAGCACTTTCATTGTTTCCGGTTCGCCGATTTCACTATCGCGACATATTTCCTGAAAGGTTCGTTTTCCGTTGACCAGACCCAGCACATGTATCTCGAAAGACTCCAGAGCGATCTGTTCTAACTGAGTAGAATCGGTTCGCATTAGAATTATGTTGGGGGAGGAAAATCTGTTATGAACAGCGCTCACATTTTTGATTCTCCGGATTCCTTCCACGACGAGGTCCGTAATTCCAACATCCGCCGTTATGTTTTCATGGCTGGGAAGGTCCCCTTCTGCGAAATAGAAAACGCCGTGGTCCCAATTGAAGAGACTGTAAACGATGTGCCGAATCTGATTTTGGACGCCGTCCCAAAGTTGTTTGGGAGTGATTGCACCCATTTCCACAAGGATTCTGCCCTGCCTTTTTTTTAGTGTCAGTAAAGCAACAGACTGCTGAAAGTGGTCCTTTTCAATCATGCCCCAGGAGAGAAGCAGATCACCCAATCTCTCGGCCGGAAGATTGCTCGATGCGAAAATGACATTGCCTTCCTTGATGTGCAGACTTTTCTTCATACGTTCCTGACGGAACGTGAGTATTCCGCTTTTGCCGGAACTCCGCAAAAATTCCAGAATATCGGGAAGGCTAATCTCAGAAAGATCGCCCTTAAAGCTTCGGCCTGTCATAGGATAAGTTATGAGTGATGAGCAATGAGTAATGAATATGGTTTAGGCGGTCTCATTGCTCATAACTCATCACTCTGGCACTTTCTTATAGTACCGCGAGCCTCTCGGGCACACAAGATTTTTGCTAGTAGACTAGTAGGCTTTGCTGATCTGAACGCCGGTGTAATAATGCTTCAAGATGGATTTGTAATCCTTGCCCTGCTTTGCAAAACCAATTGCGCCAACCTGGCACATTCCGACACCATGTCCCCAGCCACGGCCAGTGAAAATGAATTGTTGGACTTTGCCACTCCGGTCAAAGGTCCGTTCAATTGTAAACAGATTGTCTTTCAGACCTAACGCCCATCGAACACGAATACCTTTCAAAGTTCCCGATCCCCGCGAGCCGATGATCTTCATTTCATACACACGTTGAGAATGACCGTAACTCAACGGCTGAAGATCATGAATTTCTCCAATATCCAGATAACGGGCAACTTTTTCTCCAAGTTCAGCGGGTCCGATTCTTTCCTGCCACCAGGTAACCTTGGAAGACCGATCCACGGAAATTCCGGCTCGATCGACTTCGCATACAAGCAACTGCAGCCGTTGTTCTGACAGGAGATATTCGACTTTGTCGCCCGGTGCGCAATTCACCTGGTTTCGCGGACTGATACGCTCACCCAAACGCTGATACAAATACAATGACGTGTCCAAAGAATACGAGTGCACCCCAACATCATCCACCACCTGTATTTGACTGCGGCTGATTTCTCGAACGATCCCATCGCTTGTGTTTACTTGATGATAATGCTTCAGAACATTGTAAAGAGTCTGCCAGAAATCTTTTCGTTTTACGGCTGAATAGGGATCAAACTTTTTTTTCTGTTCCGGAATGTTGACGATCGAATCATGCAACAACAGCAAGAACGATTGTATTTCGGATGTTGTGCTCACGGAAAGTTGAAGACGATTGACGAAATACTGGTAATCCTTTCGGTCTAAAAGGGAATCTCTCTTCTTCTGCCAGCAGAGATTCGAGACCAGATAATCGGACAGAGCGGCCCAGTGATTTGAGGAAAGCGCCTGCGAAGCGCATGTTGTTTTTCCGAGTGAATCCAAAAGAGCAGACACTGCAGATTCCATCTCTTGAATGCTTGCGGTCGCTTCCGGATTTTGTTGGGTCTGGATTCCAGATTTGGCCTGCAACCAGGCTTCTGCCCATGGCTCTTCCCTTCCCTGGAGAGCGATCGATTTTAGCGAAATCTTCTCTTCTTCCGGATAACATTCCACACTTTTCAAATAGGGATAATCCCATCCGTCAAACATGTATTCAGCGTGTTCCGTTTTGCCGCCACAGGTGGATGTGTAGAGCGCGTTGATGGCTTCTCCG
>JBKKAT010000654.1:0-4751 GCA_046714535.1 Acidobacteriota bacterium
CCTTCCCACTTGTCTTATTGCTCAACGCACTTCCATGGATTCACAATATAAAACAGAGTTTCATGTTGTGAAGCCGGTCGAAACCAATCGTTCTATTCGACCGGCATTACCAATCATCGCTGCTGCCGTCATCCGATGATGGATATTCGCACTTGTTATTGGGGTTACAAACGGTTGGCGAGAGGCAGTTGTTGATTGAATTACAACTGTTTTGGCACTGCCCTGCTATGCAGTGATAAGGAAAACATTCGGACGCACTGCCGTCAACGCCTCGCACAATGTGTGCATCCTCGCAGATATAGGCAGGATACCCGGCACCGGCCATGGTGAATCTGCCCGTTTCCTGGTCGCGGTTCCGGATCGTGCCGGGATTATCATTGAAGACATTAATAATGTAGTAGTAACTCTTGTTGGCTTCAAACCCCTCGCGCAGGACGTCAAACTCAGAATAGTATTGTCCGCTATCGGACGACACAAACCGGGACACCGCACCGGACCCTACGGGGAAAGTCAATATACCGTTGCGGTCGCGAACGGGGGGGACCGGACCAATCTCAACCAGTGGCTTAGTCTTCTGCGTGCTGTTAAAGGAAATGATTAGATTCCAGCCCGGAGCCACTTGTACGTCGTTAATGAAGGGAGCTTTAAGAAGCTCTTTTGCCACCGTGGGCTCACCTCCTGTGGCCACGGCCGCCGGCCCGGCCCCGAATTTATCAATCGCGGACTCCACCGGGGGCTTTGCCGCGGTCGCGCGCTCCACTCCGCCTCTATCGGACGTCTCCATCACAGCATATTTTCGGTTGCGCTCCAGCGTAAATGAAACGGCGGCGCTAAATCCTTCGCGTGTGGTTGAACGTTGGAGTGAGTCACGGATCTTGTCCTTACCGGGGCCCGGCAGCGTCTGCCCTTCCGCTGCGCCCAGCCCGATATCGAATCCTAGCCGGTAGAAAACGTCCCGTGTAGCGTTACGGGCTGCGGCAACGACGGGATCTGTCATAGCGATGGCTGTTCCCCTTTTAGCCAAATCAACATATCTGTTACGATCCACGGAAAATTGAACGGCAAGCGCACATGCTTGCGGTTGTGTTTTTGTTTCCCAGATTGAACCCAATGGCAGTGAGGCACAAATTCTGTCCTTACCGGGGCCCGGCAAGGTATTCCCTTCCGCAATGCCCATTCCGATATCGAATCCTCGCCGAATCGGGCCCTCTGGTTGTTGATTGCGGAGCTCTGAAGCTAAGGGATCTGCATTCGCGATGCCCTCTCCCCTGGCTGCAGCATCGTCCAGAGAATCAGCACCGGCTAATGAGATCGTCGCGGCGAAAATCAGCAGCACAATAAAAGTGTGTATCAGTTTCGATGCAAGCTTTTCCATTTTTTTCTCTCCCTATTTCCTATAATTTCGGCTGAAATGCAATGCTAATGACGCATTAAATCCTCTTTGTCCGGCGGCGTTGAGAGCGTCTCGAATTCGTAGCGAACCAGGTCCCGTGAGCGTGTTACCTAAAGCACCAAGCGCCGGGTCACCGAAAATTCCTGTCGCGATATCAAATCCAAACGAATAGAACATGTCTGATTCTTTGGTGCGGGCTTTTGCAACGACCGGATCAGTTTCCGAAATTGCTGCTCCGGTCGCAGCAACAAAGCTCAGGCCGGATCGTGGAGTACCGCACACGTTTTCTATGCCACGTCCCCCGCAGGTGTTCGGCGCGCTGCAATTTCCGAAATGGAGTTTGCCGCTACAACCATTGTCGATTGTGCCGCAGTTTTTGGCTTCGGCTATGCAGCTTGTGGGTATGCAGTCTGCAATTGCACCGGTCGCAATCAGTAAGCTCGCGACTATCCACCCAGAGATCAGCATAAATCGAACAAATGAATTGTTTGACATGTTACCTAGTCTCCCCGCACCGTCAATTGCAAAAGTTCTGCCAATGAAATTACAGGCTGTGAGAGAAAGAGCGGTTCCGATTTTCTTTGCCACCACGCAAAAAAAAATGCCGTTCAGCAAATTTTCTAAAAGCATTCCGGATCCATCTTCGCCATGTGAGGGCTACAAAGGTACTGGTCAGTGAGAAATTAAGGGCTGCGGAAGAAGCAGCCGCTCAATTCTCCTGTCCAATTCGCAAAAGATTTGCCGTTCGGCGAAACCCCGCGTTTAACGCTTTAGCAATCAAGGTTCCGACGCAACTATTTCAGCAAATCAGAAAAGTGCTTCTGAACTTTTTCTACGTAGTCTTGCGCGGTGAAAGTGTTTCCCTCGCCGCTCAGGTTCACCTCGTCTGTTCCCGCTCCGCCGTCAACTGTGTTACGGTCCCCATCAACGTTGACCTTGTCATCGTTATCTCCGGCCGCAATGTTGCTGTCGTTGCCCTTAGCGTTTATTTGATCGAACCCCGCTTCACCTTGAATCGTGTTGCGGTTACCGGCGGCGTTAATGACGTCGTTTCCGTCACCGCTATTGACCGAATTGTAGTCGCCAGTGATATTCATCTGATCGTCCCCCCCATCGCCATTAATCGAATTGCGGCTGCCAAACGTGTTTATCACGTCGTTGTGGTCTCCGCCGCTAATCGCGTTGTCGTCGCCCGTGGCATTGATCTGATCGTTCCCCTCACTGCCGTGAATCCAGTTGAAGTTGCCCTGCGCATTTACCTGGTCATCCCCCGCGCCGCCGACAATCACATTGCGGCTGCCAAATTTAGTCTCGATCTTATCCCGGTCATCTCCACCGTAATACGCGTTGCGATCGCCGGAACCGTAAATCGCATCGTTACCGGTACCGGTGTAGACCTTGTTGTCCGTGCCCCAGATCTTTACACTGTCGTCACCGTCTTCCGTTCGAATGTTATTTAAGCTCCCGTCGCTTACAACGGTGTCGGCACCACTGCCCGTGACAATAATATTTTTGCCACCCGTACTTCGGACAGTGTCAAAATCCCCTCCCGAAGAGATTTGATTTGATTCCCCATGCGAGGTTACAACGTCGCGGCCGTCACCAGTATCAATGAGAGCCCACGACGCCTTATTCACCACTGTGTCTTTACCTTCACCGGTCATGATTGTGGCGCCATCCACAGTATTGGTCACGACATCATTTCCGCGGCCGGTGTCGATTCTTAGTCTTTTGAATTGCTCGGGTGTACCGGACCAGCTTTCTTTCCCGTTGACGTTCACGTGAACCCGCCCGTCACTTCCCATATGAATGTCGACCTTATCGTCACCGGATCCGGTCGAGAGAGTCTTAGGGTGAGCCAGGGCGGTCAAGCCGTTGAAATCCGGCTTGAAAAAGCGGTAATCGATTTCCCGTATTGGGGTACCACCCGCATTCTGCGGTGCTGTTTTCTTCTGCGCAAAAACTTCCGTTTTGTCGCTGACCGTCTCGTCCAGTTGATTCTTCAGGCGAGCTTGCTGGGCCGATGCGGCCAGCTGAAATTCGCCCTTTGCTGATTTGACAGTACTGGCCGACGCCCTTGGCGCAGTAACCTCAGCGGCTACCGCAGTAATTGGAACTGCCTTCTTTGCTTCAGTTGCCTTTGTCTCAGTCGCACTTGTTGCCTCTTTAAAAAGATTTGCTTTTGATGATTTTACGTCCATTGTTTGCTCCTTTTGATGTCATTCGGTTCGGTTAGAGCAAGTGCCGTGCCATGCTCAAAGAGCGAACTGCAAGCTCAAGCTGAGTAGACGTAGAGGGGAGAGAGATGAATCGGCTTCACTGAACCATCGGACGTTTTGGTCAAGGTGCAAAAAGAATTGCGTTTCGGCAAACTCGTAATCAAGACCAGGGATGTCAAGTCGATGAATCTAAGGATTCCGTAGACAGCATCGGTAGTAGAAATTTACACTTAGTCCGGATTCCTTCGAATGCCTACAGTCACTTGCCTTCCTTCATCTGTTGCGCGCCGAACATCTTTACTCTTTAGGGCAGTCAGCAGAAATGGAAATTCGCGCTGGCATCGAGGCATCTGATCACTCCTTGAAGGGAAATACTGACAATGCGTTTGGATCATGCATTCTTACTGAGTGATTTTCATCGAAAGGAATATGGTAATCACCGGGAGGAAGCAAATCGCCTTGCACAATAGTTAAATCTCATCTTTCAAATTCAGATTTTTTACTTTGCCTCATCAGCCCGAATGCGATCGAACAACACAAGAACTTCCGAAATCATTTTGCTCTGCGCCTGAGCAGAAATGGGAAGGGCCTCAATCAGCCTTTTGAGGTCTTTATTGAGATCCTCTAGAACGATTGCTTTTGTGCCCTCATCAGCGGTGCTGTGACTCTCTGCGCGTACCCGATAGAACAACGCAATTATGTCCAATACTAGTTGAGTCTGATCGTTAGCATTGGGAAGAGGTTGAACCAGATCTCTAAGGTCATTTAAGATTAGCTGGGAGGTGTCATTTTCATAGCCGGTCCGGATGACATTTTGGAACCCAGTGCTCCTCACGGTGTCATTCCCCAATCCCTTGATGATCTCATTTTTGTTTCCGGTGCTGCCGACATAGTCGGAGTCGTTACCGGTCGCAATTTTATTTGAATCGCCCAACGAGACGACAATGTCGGCACCATCGCCTGTATTGATGGACGTGTTAGACGCTTTATTCACCACTCTGTCCTCTCCTTTGCCGGTCACGATTGTGGCTCCTGACACGTTATTGTTCACGACATCATTTCCATCGCCTGTATCGATTGTCAGATTTTGGAATTCCTCAGGTGAACCGTTCCAGGCTTGCTTACCATTGACGTTCACG
>JBKKAT010000655.1:0-5308 GCA_046714535.1 Acidobacteriota bacterium
CAGGAGCTGAACGATCTTCTTTCCGATCCGGAAATATCTACCGATTTTCAGAAATATCAAAAGCACGCCAAAGCGAAATCGGAACTGGAAGAAATTGTAAGGTTGTTCCGGCACTACAAGTCTATCCTGCGTGGCATTGCTGAGGCCAAAGACCTTCTGCATCAGGAGGATTCCGTGGAAATGCAAACCATGGCGCGAGAAGAGCTGGAACGACTTGAATCTCAAAAAGCAGAGATGGAACTGGCGTTGCAGCAGATGCTTTTACCGAAAGATCCATTGGATGAAAAAGGCGTTATTCTGGAAATCAGGGCGGGAACGGGCGGTGAAGAATCCGCGCTTTTTGCTGCAGAGCTGTACCGCATGTACAGTAAATTTGCAGAAAGAAAAGGATGGAAAATTGGTGTCATTGACAGCAATCCAACAGGTCTGGGTGGCTTCAAAGAACTCATTGCCAACGTAGAAGGCCGGGCAGTTTACAGCATGCTGAAGCATGAATCGGGCGTGCATCGCGTTCAGCGGGTTCCGGTGACAGAAGGTAGCGGACGTATTCACACTTCCGCAGTAACGGTTGCGATCCTTCCAGAAGCAGAGGATGTGGAAGTAGAAATCAAGGAATCAGAGCTCAAAATCGACACATTTTGCGCGAGTGGTCCCGGAGGACAACACGTAAATACATCTCACTCCGCGGTGCGAATTACGCATATACCGACCGGAATGGTTGTGAGTTGTCAGGACGAACGTTCTCAGTTCAAAAACCGCGCAAAAGCATTGAAGGTTTTAAGATCTCGTTTGTATCAACTTGCTCAAGATGAGCAGGCAAATGCCATCGCAAATAACCGGAAAACGCAGGTGGGTTCCGGCGATCGCAGCGAAAAAATCCGCACTTATAATTTTCCACAGAACCGCTTGACCGATCATCGAATCAATCTCACCCTCTATCAACTGGAACGCATCATGGAAGGGGACCTCGATGAGATCACGACTGCATTGTCCAATCACTTCCAAACGGAAGCACTCAAGAAACTAGTCACTGCTTAACCTGTAGTTGCTCGAATTGCAGACTTCATCGCACTCTCTTCTGTAGAATGAGAAACTATCATGACGATTCAGCAGGCGATTCTGTATGGTGAACGGATCCTTCAAGAAAAGGGTGTGGAGCAGCCACGCTGGAATTCCGAGCGGCTGTTGCTTCTTGCGCTGAAACAGCCGCGAAGCAAGGTCTACGCAGATTTGAAACGCGAGCTAACCTGGCTGGAATCCTCCTGTTTTATTGCATTGATTGAGAAAAGAGCTCAGCATTATCCGCTTGCCTATTTGGAAGGCCATCAGGAGTTCTTCGGACGGGGATTTCATGTCAGCGAATCGGTCTTGATTCCGCGACCCGAAACGGAAGAAGTGGTTCGTGCTGTGAAGGATTTAGCGTTGAATGAGAGACCGGTGTTTTTGGATTTGGGGTCCGGTTCTGGAAATATTCCCGTCACTCTTGCTCTTGAAATAAAAGACAGTTTTGTTGTGGCGCTGGAGATTTCACAGAATGCGATTGTGGTGATGAAACAGAATCAAAAAGGAAATGTTCACATCGTTCGTGGTGATTTCAACTCACTCTGTTTTCATCGCGCCACGATTGACGTTGTTACGGCGAATTTGCCGTATGTGGAAACGCATGAGTACAACATTCTGCCTGCTGAAACTCTATGGGAACCGGGGATTGCGTTGATTGTTGAATCGTTGGAAGCATCCTATGAAAGAGTGATGAAGCAGAGTCTCGCCTTATTGAAGCCGGGTGGCTATCTCGTTCTGGAAATTGGTTTCGGACAATCGGAGCGATTGACGAAAGTCGTGGATTCGTTGCCCGAATTTACAATGCGAGAGATTCGTAAAGATCAGAATGGCATTCCCCGCGTTTTGGTTTTGCGAAAAGTGAAACAGGCTTGATGTGCGGGCGGGCCACCCCACTACTTCAACATCAAACGGGTATCGCTGCGGAGTAAATTTTCAAATTCGATGGCCGGCACCGGACGGCTGAAATAAAAACCCTGCATTTCATCGCAATCCTCTGACAGCAGGAACTGAAGCTGTTCCTGAGTTTCGACACCTTCTGCAATCACATTCAGCTGTAGCGTATGTGCCAGCACGATGATGGCGCGCGTGATCGCAGAATCGTTTGGATCAGCCGGGATGTCGCGCACAAAGGATTGATCGATTTTCAGCGAATCGATCGGCAACTGTTTAAGATAACTCAGCGAAGAAAATCCAGTTCCAAAATCATCAATCGAAATATGAATTCCCAGTGATTTCAGGTCACCAATTCTTCGCATGGTATCAGGAGTGCTTTGCATCAACACAGTTTCAGTGATTTCAATTTCCAGCAGTTGGGGTGGTAATCCGGTTTCGTGCAATATCGATGCTATCCGTTCCGCCAATTTTTGTTGTTTGAACTGATGTGCAGAGAGGTTTACCGCAATCCTGATCGGAGAATAATTCGGAAGTTGCCAGCTCATGCACTGCTTACAGGCGTTTCGCAGTACCCATTCTCCGAGGCTTGTGATCGATCCCGTCTCTTCTGCGAGTGGAATAAATTGAGCTGGTGAAACAAGCCCAAGCTGAGGATGGTTCCATTTCAACAAAGCTTCGGCGCCTACAATCATGCCGGTCCGCAGATTTACTTTCGGCTGATAGTCAATCAAGAATTCTTTGCGTTCGAGCGCATTGCGCAAATGATTTTCCAGCGACAACTGCTTCAACAAAGTGATTTGCATTTCAGCAGTGTAGAACTGGTAATTGTTGCGTCCTTCCTGTTTCGCTTTGTACATCGCTGTTTCTGCATTCTTAAACAAGCTGTCAATGTGGTGATCATCCAGCGGATACAAAGCGATACCGATACTGGCTCCGACGTAGAAATTCTGGTGCTCCAGACGGAAAGGCTTTTCAAACGTTGTAAGAAGTTTTTGGGCCGTGTCTGCTGCTTGTTGCACATTTTCCATGTCTCGCAGAATGATTGTGAATTCATCGCCGGCTGTGCGGCCCACAGTATCTCCAGCCTGGACAGTGGTTGCGAGTCGCTGGGCCACCTGCCGCAAAAGCAAATCGCCCGCATCATGACCAAGCGTGTCATTGATCGTTTTAAAGCGATCCAGATCTACCAACATGACCGCCACCAGCTTCCCGTGATTGGATGCGTCAATCATGGCTTGTTTGAGGCGATCCGTGTACAGCAGACGTGTCGGAAGGTCCGTTATCTGATCGTAGTTCGCGAGATAATCGAGGCGCTCCTCGGCCAGCTTCCATTCGGTAATGTCCATCATTGTGCCTTCGATCAATTCGTCTAGCTGCTCATCGGGAACAATTGTCACGTTTTCTAAAACCCAGAGTGGACTGCCGTCTTTCTTTTTGAGAAGCGACTGAATATTTGTAAGCACCCGTTGCTCGTTAAGCTTGTTTAAGAAACTTTCTCTTCTGCGAGGGTGATGGTAGAAATCAAGACTTTTGTGAGTTTTTATTTCTTCTACTGAACTGTAACCAAGCGTCTTTGCGAAAGCTTCGTTGCAATCCACGATTCTGCCATCCATCGTTGTCCGGTAAACTCCAGCCAGATTCCGTTCAAAGAGGTCACGGTAACGTCGCTCTGATTTCTTTAAAGCTTCTTCGGCCCATTTCTGTTCCGTGACATCCTGTCCAATGCTGGTAACTCCGATGGCCACACCTTCAATATCGCGAAGCAGCGTGTTATTCCAAAGGATCGTTCTCCGCGCGCCGTTCCTGGTTATGATTTCGTTTTCACGATGCAAGTTTACAGCGCCCTGACTGAGACTCTGCAGATAAGCGCTGCGAGCTTTTTCGCGGGTTTCAGGCGCAAAGAATACATCAAACCAATCCTTCCCCATGATTGCATCCGATTTGGATCCGGTCAGCTGAAGAAGGAAGCTGTTGCAAAACGTTACACGTCCCTGTAAATCCAGAGTTACCGCAATCAATTGGATCTTTTCCAATGTTTCACGGAAACGTCTTTCCGATTCTTTCAGGGCTGCGTCGCTCCGCTTTCTTTCGGTGATATCCCGAATGGCCACAAGACGTGCGGCTTTACCTTCATAAAGAATCGGATTGGAAGCCACTTCAACATCAATGATGGTTCCATCTTTTTTACAGTGTCTCCAGCTGGGATTGCTTCTCATTTCGCCAGAGCGGTTGTCCATGTAGTGGATGAGGAGCGCAACGTCTTCCGGCGGCCGTATATCTTTGATTGTCTTCGAAAGAAATTCCTCTTTTGAGTAACCGTACTGAGTAATGGCTGCGGAGTTTACGTTTAAGAAAGAAAGCGTTTCCAAATCAAAAACCCACATCGGTTGCGGATTTGCTTCGAATAGCAATCGATACTGCTGCTCACTTTGCAGGAGTTTATCTGCGGCCCGTTCCCGTTGTTCCCGCAACCGCTTTTTGGCGAGTGCGTCAATAACGGCTGGAACGATACGGAAGAGATGCCCCTTGGTTACATAGTTGGCTGCACCGGAGTGAACAATATCCACTGCTTTTTGGTCGTCAATGGATCCGGAAACCACGATCAAGGGAACAGACGGAGCGAACTGTTTAAGAAGATCCAGCGCATCTTTTGCGGAAAACCCGGCCATGACATAGTCGGAGAGAACGATATCCGGTTTGAAGTAGCTTATTTCCCGAAGAAAGACGGTGCGCGTTTCGGCCCGTTTGCCGAGGAAATCAATCTTCGCCTTACGCAGTTCCCGTTCAATCAGCTCTGCATCAGCCTCATTGTCTTCAAGAATGAGGATCCGGATATTCTTTTCCATTCTTTCTGCCCATGTCCAAAAGGAATTGGGGGCACCCTCGTATGGTGCCCCTCATATTTTCGCTAGTTTAACCTATCTACGCGTAATCGTCACTTGCATCGCTTGCGAATGACTCTGGCTTCCACCGGTGCCGTTTGCCTGGAAATTAAAGGTGCCTACCGGAGCGCCTTTTTGAATTGTCAACGTTAAGGTGCTGTTTATAGATCCGCCTGCCGGATTTGCCGGGTTCGGGCTGAAGGCGCAAGAAGTTTTCGACGGCAAGCCGGAGCAGGAAAGAGTTACCGGACTGTTAAAGCCGTTGATCGCCTGGATCGTGCAGGTGCTGGTGCGTGAGCTTCCCTTAGGTCCGGTAAGTGAAGCTGGACTGCAAGAAAGTGTAAAATCTCCCACCGGTGCAGCTGCTGTTGTGAAGCTTCGCGAAGTGGAGTATGCACCATTTCCGCAAGTATTCACCGCGCGGGCGCGCCAGAAATACGTTGAGCTATTGCCGAGCGCCGGGGTAACCG
>JBKKAT010000656.1:0-3145 GCA_046714535.1 Acidobacteriota bacterium
TAGTCGCATCAATGAAATCAAACTAGCGGTAGCTCCTACAGAGAATCCAGCTATTGTTTCCGCTTCAGTCTTGATCGTGCAAACCCTCGTTTCACAGCTGGAAGTTGCGATGGATGGTGTCAAGAACTTTGACAGTGAGATTCAGGATGTTTTCGCGAACCATCCGGATCGTGCCTTTTACGAGAGCTTACCGGGGGCCGGGCCTGCGTTGGAGCCACGCCTGGCTGTTGCCATGGGCATCGATAGAAATCGTTATCAGAGTGCCATTGAACTTCAGCAATTCTCCGGCGTTGCTCCAGTAACAGATACAAGTGGGAACAGTCGCTGGGTGCATTGGCGGTGGGCCTGTCCGAAGTTCATGAGGCAAACCTTCACAGAATTTACAGCTTGCTCACTGCCCAGAAGCGTTTGGGCCAAGGCTTGCTATGATCAACTACGCGCCAGAGGGACAGGGCATCACGCGGCTCTGCGAGCCGTCGCTTTCAAATGGCAAAGAATCCTTTTTGCTTGTTGGAAAAACCAGCAACCCTATGATGAAATCAGGTATCTAAACCATCTCAAACTCAGAAACTCTCCTCTTCTCAAACCGGTCATTTGTGGTAAATCCAATAATCCAGAATTCGAAAGCGCATCGCAGATCATACAGAAACTGAAATCAGGCATCACCATGCAAAAACGCTGAAATCGTTGTGGAAAAAAAGATCACAACATTACAAAAATCACTTGACGGAGGACCTCAGATGTCCGGCTAAAGCCGGCGCTCCATTCCTGGAATGAACGCCGGGACTTTTTTCCTGTACTCCAGGTAGTCCTGTCCCAATTCCTGAACCAGGCTTCTCTCTTCAAAAACGGTCCCCACCAAAGCGTATGCCGTGAAAAGCGTATTGAAGCATAATCTACCGGTGGTGAGTGATTCGTGAGACCAGAGAGCCACAATGAGCAAGGAAGTAATCGGATGTCGAACAATTCCGTAAACGCCATTCGTCTCCAGCTTTCCTTGCGGTAACGGAAGTCGTTTCCATGCTGCGTAGCCTTGAAACAAACCGAACATCTGAAAGTGATTAAGGGCGATCGTGCAGGCGATGATCAATAGGAGCGCGGCATAGAAAAGAATATTGAATGGCAATGGCGTGACATCTCGATAAAGGTAAGGTCCAAAGTTTTTCCAGTTCAGCAAAACAATCCAAAGAGCTATGCCAGACGTGAAGACGTAAAAGCTGCGGTGCAAATAAGGACTGATTCGTTCCTTGACGAATTTCCGTGGCAGGATCGAATGTTGAAGTGGAAAAACAAGAAAAATGGCGGCGTTCACCACCAACGAATTCCAGGTAAAAGGCATTGTGACGGTGTCGCCGAATTCTATGAACCAGAAGAAATAGCAAAGGGAACTCATCCCGGTAAGATAAGCCACAATCGAGAATAAAAAGTAGGACATCGCTAAAGCATTTTGGCACAGATTTTCATTCCCGATGAAGGACTGACTTTTTTCCAGCCAATATGTTAAGATGGATGGCTTTAGTACGCTCCAGGAAACGATCATAAAATGTCCAAACAACAAAACTCTTTTGACGTTGTGTGCAATATTGATGTTCAGGAAGTGTCGAATGCCGTTCATCAGGCGATGAAGGAAATTCAGACGAGATTCGACTTCAAGGGAAGCAAAAGCAATATTACTTTTGATGGAAAGGAAGAGCTCGTTCTGATCTCGGATGATGAGAAGAAATTGAGGAGCGTCGTCGAAATTTTAAAAGAGAAGCTGATCAAACGGAAGGTTCCCCTGAACGGGCTGATTTACGGAAAGATGGAGGAAGCTGCGGGAAACACGGTTCGGCAGGTTGTGAAACTTCAGCAGGGAATTCCGTCAGAGAAAGCCAAGGAAATTGTAAAAATCATAAAAAATTCGAAATTAAGGAAAGTCCAGGCTTCCATTCAGGCAGACCAGGTTCGTGTTACCAGTCCCAACAAGGATGAACTCCAGGAAGTAATCAAAATGCTTCGAGAGCAGGAAACTTCTCTGGGAGTTCCCCTTCAGTTTACAAATTACAGGTCAAACTAGAGCGTCATGATAAAACAGATACCAAGTGAGCTTGCCGTTTTTCCGCCGGAGCTGATGAGTCATGTTGAGGAAAAGTTGCAAGCACTGGAGCAGGAGATCGAAAAATATCTTTCGTCCGAGATAGATATTATTGCCCGCATGGGGCGTTACATTTTTCAAAGCGGTGGCAAGCGAATCAGGCCTCTCCTCGTGATCTTGAGCTCAAAAATCGCCGGTTACCGTGGAGACCAGGATGTGATTTTTGCCGCCATTATGGAATTTGTTCACACGGCAACTCTCATTCATGACGATATTATCGATGAAGCGACGCAACGTCGCGGACGTGCATCTCTGAATCTAAAGTGGGGAAATAATCTCACCGTTTTGATGGGAGATTACCTCTATACAAAAGCGATGTCTCTTGCTTTGACACGCGAACATATGCGGATCCTGCGACTGATTTCCGATATTACTTTGCGAATGCTCGAAGGGGAAATGATCAGTCTGGAAAGAAACGGCGATATTGGAATTTCCGAACAGGATCATTTGAATCTGATTCGCAGAAAAACGGCCTACTTGTTTTCCGCGTGCACGCAAATCGGCGCCATCCTGGGAAAAGTATCGCCTCAAAAAGAGGCGGCCCTTCAAAACTTCGGTTTGAATCTTGGAATGGCGTTCCAGCTCATCGATGACCTTCTTGATTACACCTCAACGGAGAACATTCTGGGAAAGGATGTTGGACACGACTTACGCGAAGGTAAAATCACTCTGCCGCTGATTTATTTACTCGAAAGAGCGAATGGGAACCAGGAAATTGCCGAAATCCGGCAGGCTTTGCGAGAAAAGCACTATGACGCAATATCGCGCGATCAACTCCTCCATCATTTGAATGAGAGCAATGCTTTTACCGATGCAGAAAAGAAAGCAAAAATGTATGCTGCTCTCGCAAAGAATGATCTGGTAGTGTTTGACGATTCGGAAGCCAGGGGCGCCATGCTCGACTTGCTTGATTTTGTGATTCAGCGAAACTGGTAGCTCTTTTTAACAAAAGATAACAAAGATAACAAAGAATCTTAAATCTTTGTTCCCTTCGTTATCTTCTGTTCAAAA
>JBKKAT010000657.1:0-5637 GCA_046714535.1 Acidobacteriota bacterium
AAAGATATATTTGGCTGGAATCTGTGTCTAGGACGCGGATATTGGCTGTAGTAGGGGCGACCCTTGTGGTCGCCCGTGCGGGCAGGGACAAGCCCTGCCCCTACCAGCTCATATTCTTCAAAATGAGCTACCCCGCTACTTCGGGGGGACTTTGCTGGGAGTTCCTTTGAGATAGTTATCAAACCACGCCAGGTATCTTTGGAAACGATCTTTCTGATAAGAAGGCGTATAGATGCCATGCGGTTCACCCGGATAAACCACAAGCATCGTATCGATTCCTAAACGTTTCAGTGCCTGAAAGATCTGTTCTGAATTAATCAGCGGCACATTCTGATCGGATTCTCCGCACATCACAAGAGTGGGTGTTTTCACTTTTTCAATATCGAAGAAGGGAGAGAGCTTCATGTACAGTTCCGGTTTCTCCCAGGGCAGTCCTATTTCCTTTTCCCATTCGTACTGGTAATGGTCCACACCATAGTCCATGAAGTAGTTTGCTTCGCTGGCGCCTGACATTGCGGCTTTGAAACGAGTTGTTTTTGTAATGATGAAATCTGTCATCATTCCGCCATAACTCCACCCTCCGACCGCCATTTTTTCGCCATCCGCATAACCGAGAGAAATGACATGGTCCACTCCTGCCATTTCATCTTCATAGTCTTTGTTTCCCCAGTCGGCAAAAATGGCTTTGCAGAATTCTTCACCATAGCCGGTCGAGCCTCGGGGGTTCACGAGCAAAACAACATAGCCGTTTGCTGCAAACAGTTGAGCGCGAAAATCGAAGTCCTCCCTGTACTGCGAGGTCGGTCCACCATGCGGCCAAAGAACGAGTGGATATTTTCTTGTTGCTTCGAAGTTATGCGGCTTCATCACAAAGGCTTCCACAGAAGTTCCATCTTTGCTTTTGTACCGGACTCTTTCTGTGACTCCGAGCTGAATTCCTTCGATGACTTTTGTATTCGTGAAAGTAAGTTGTTTGCTCTTACCACCGGTCGATTGGAAAATTTCTGCAGGAAGGTTGGTCCTGGACGCCACAAAAATGACTGATTGATTCGGACCTAAATCGTAATCATAGATAACATTTTCGCCGGCAACATGCTTATTCAAACTACCGCCGGTTGCAGATACGGAGGCAAGGAGTTGTTTGCCTTCGTGTTCCAGGATGAAATAAACGGAGCGTCCATCCGCGCTAAACCGCGGCATGAAACAGTTTCGGTCCAATTCTCGTGTCAGCACTTTGGGCTCGCCACCTGCCGCGGATATCACAACGACTTCTGTGGTGTCGTACCAGATCAGATCCGGTTGGTGCTGCGCCTGATAAACGATCCATTTTCCGTCCGGACTCCATTGTGGCGCCTCATCCGGTCCTGCATTGGTTGTCAGCCTTTTTACTTCGCCACCTTCTGCTGAAACCAGAAAAATGTCTGTATTCCGGTTCGCATCGGGACGCTCAGACCGGTTGCTGACGAATGCGATCTGTTTTCCATCCGGACTCCACTGTGGCGAAGAGGAGGCGGCGCTCCAAACTTCACCCGCGTCGTTGTATGGGCCGGAAGTGATCTGCTTTAGTTGTTTGCTCTGCACATCCAGTGTGTAAATGTGATCGTAAAGTTCTTTGAGATATCCATATTCATCAAACTTGAATTGCAGCCGCGTGATCACCACAGGCTTCTTCGTCTTTTCCTTTTCCTTCTCTTCTTCCGGAGGCGTATCGGGATCTGCATCATGAATTACAAGCGCTAATCTTTTGCTGTCAGGGGACCATGTAAAATCGGAGACTCCCTGTTTGACTTCAGTTAACTGGATCGATTCGCCCCCGCTGCGATTCAACAAAAAGACTTGCTTCTTCTTGTTCCGTTTTGAAAAGAATGCCAGTGATTTATTATCGGGGCTCCAGCGAGGATGGCTGTCCTCTTCTTCATGTGTCGTGAGCTGAAGAGGCTCTCCGCCCGCGACTGAAACCATGTAAATATCTTTGTTGGTCTTGTCTTTCTCAGCGTTCATAGTCTCTACAACGTAAGCGATCCATTTTCCGTCCGGAGAAGTTTGAGGATCGTTTACATCTTTGAGTGCGTACAGGTCGTCCACTTTCAATTCGCGCTTCTGTTGCGCGAATGTTGTGACACTGATGAAAAGAAAAAGAAGAATGAATAGCTTTCTCATAAAACTCCTCCGGGCCGGTTTTTACAAAGTCTTATGATAGCAGCGAAACTGGACAATTCCTTCCACTCTTGCGATCTTTCAAACGATAAGGAGATGGTTGTAAATGCCTAAGTTTCGTTTTGTTTCGGGTTCAGCTGAGGAGATGCCACAAAAAAGCTTTGTGCCTGAAACAGACGACCAGCTGCTGGATGCATATTCGCGCGCTGTGGTTACTGCAGCGGAAAAGATCAGTCCTTCTGTGGTAAATATTGAATCCGGTTTTTCCGGAACGCGCGAGCAACATGGCAGCGGCTCCGGGTTCGTTTTTACTCCGGATGGTTTTATTTTGACGAATAGCCACGTTGTCAGCCGCGCTTCCCGATTGGACGTTACTTTGTCAGATGGCCGAAAACTGAAAGCAACGCTCGTTGGTGATGATCCGGATACTGATACGGCTGTGATTCGCGTGGATGGTTCCGGGATCGTTCCTGTTGAATTCGGCGACTCTCAAAAAATTCGAGTCGGACAAGTTGCCATTGCAGTGGGGAATCCTTACGGATTCCAGACGACCGTCACCGCCGGCGTTGTGAGTGCCCTGGGACGCTCTTTGCGTTCCAAATCAGGCCGCCTGATTGATAACATCATCCAAACCGACGCCGCACTCAATCCAGGTAACTCAGGTGGGCCACTCGTGAATTCTGCAGGGCAGGTGATTGGAGTGAACACAGCCGTGATTCTTCCGGCGCAAGGACTCTGTTTTGCGATTGCAATTAATACAGCGAAATATGTTGCCGCAAGACTCATCAAAGACGGCAAAATTGTTCGAGGCTACCTTGGTGTTGCCGGCCAAACTGTTCCGTTGCACCGGCGCATTATTCGCTATCATGGTTTAAACATTGAATCCGCAATCCTGGTTGCCTCGGTCGAGCCAAACAGTCCTGCGTGGCGCGCCTCACTTCGGGAAGGAGACCTCATTGTGGCCATCGATGCCCATCCAACTGCCGGAATCGACGCTCTGCATAAATGTTTAGCCGAAAAGGAAACCGGCACAAATACAGAGCTAACCATACTGCGTGGCACCGACAAAAAGATAATTCAAATTTTTCCCGAGTTCCGGTAGCGTTCCCCCTTTCTTTGTGGTGAACTATTAGGGCCCATGGAGTTCACCTGCAAAAGCACCACAGACCGGACGTATAAAGTCTATTTTGATTGGGGAATTTTAAGTAAATTGAAATCAATCCTTGAGCAGCAGAACATTCCGGGCCCTCTCTACGTTATTAGTGACCAGAACGTTTTCAGGCATCAAGGGCGACATTTAGAAGAGGCTCTTCGTGGTGCTCCGTTTCATCATTTCCTGGTTCCTCCGGGTGAATCTTCAAAAGAATTAAAGTACTGGAAAAAGATCCAGGATTTTTTGTTGAAGAAAGGAGCGGACAGGCGTTCGGCCGTCATTGCTTTTGGTGGCGGTGTGATTGGTGATCTTGCAGGCTTCGCGGCTTCGACCTATATGCGCGGCCTGGATTTGATTCAGATTCCGACGACTCTGCTTTCACAATCGGACAGCAGTATCGGAGCCAAAGTCGCTGTGAATCATCCCAAGGCAAAGAATTTGATTGGCAGTTTTTATCAGCCAAGGATGGTCATCACAGATCCGGCGATTTTGGAAAGTTTACCGCCGCGAGAATTTTCCGCGGGATTGGGAGAAGCGATCAAGTACGGTGTCATTTCCGATCCGGAATTATTTGAGTTATTGCATGCGAATGTCGAAAAAATCCTTTCTTACGATCGCGAAATGCTCGGATTCCTGATCGAGCGATGCATAAAGATCAAGATTCATGTCGTGGAAGAGGATGAAAGGGAAACCGGCCTTCGTAAGATTCTCAATTTTGGCCATACAATCGGACATGCGCTGGAGCAGGCAACCCGTTTTAAAGTGCTTCGGCATGGCGAAGCAGTGGGGTGGGGAATGCTGGCGGCCGGCTGGATGGCGATCCGCAGAAACATGTGGGATCCCGCCGAATTTGAAAAACTTAAATCGATTATCGTCCGATCAAAATGCTTGTTTCCTTTTGGTCCCTTGAAGAGAACCGACATTCTTAGTGCATTGAAGCATGACAAAAAGAAGGCAGGAAAGAATTTGAGCTTTGTCTTGCCTGAAAGGACGGGAAAAGTCACAATTGTGAAGGATGTCAGCCAGGAAGAAATATTTGCAGCTATAGATTACATTTTAGGATTTTGAACAAAAGCAAACGAAGGAAACAAAGAAAAAATTTTCTCTTCGTTTTCTTCGTTAGCTTCTGTTAAAAAAAAAATATGGATTCGTCAAAAATAATATCGTTAGAAGATTTTATCCGTAAGGAAAATCGCTACCCATCAGAAGAAGAGGCGCTGGGCTGGGCGCTCCAACTTTGCGACATATTAGAAGATCCGGCCGGCGGCTTTCGAATGCTAAGTCCGAAAACTGTTTACGTCCAAAATGGCAGTAGCTGGAGCACTGCTCATCCTCCCATTACAAACGATGCATCGGAGGCTCTCTTTCGGATTGGCGCTCTGCTCCATTTCCTACTTACGCGAAGTCCTTTCCGGATCAGCCACTATCTGGATGGACCTCCTGCTGTTCGTGAAAGGAATCCACAGATCTCCGTTCGCTTTGAATCCATTATTGTGAAATTGGTTCAGAACGTCCGTTCGCTCCGTTATTCAAGTCTTCCGGAACTCAAGGAAGATCTCGATCAACTGAAAAAGGAATTGAGCGGAGATTGGACGGTGCACTGGCCCGGTTTTAAGGGGACGGGAGTACGCACAAATCACATCAATGATGCCTCTTTTCAACCTGCGGGAAAAATACTCAAGGAGGTCTGGAAAGCGGATATCGGCGATGTGTGGGGTTCCGCCGTCGTAGCCGGCGAATATCTTTTTGTTGGTTCCGGAAACGGAAATTTTTATAGCATCGACGCACAGACAGGAAGAATTATCTGGAAGCTTGCGCTGGGAGCAAGGATCGAAAGCACAGCCTGTATCGATTGCAATACTGCCTACATCGGAAATGACCTGGGCGCCTTGTACGCAATCAACATTCGCAACGGTTCAGTGCTCTGGAAAAGGAATCTCGGCGAATACATTCGCTCCTCCGCCTTTTATGACGATTCGCTTTTATACGTAGGAAGCATTAATCCGGCACAGAAAACAGGATTTCTCTGGTGTCTGAAGCGTGAAAATGGATCGGTTGTCTGGAAGAAGGGAATGGGCCCCGTATTTTCAAGTGCGGTTGTGGATCGGAATGAGATCATCCTGGGCAGTGATGATGAAAAGCTGTATTGTCTCAGCACTCAGGGCGCAGAAAAGTGGAAGCTCAGCTTATCGGGAAAAATCCGGAGCACGGCTCTCAGCATTCGTGATTTTATATACATTGGAAGTTTTGGCAATGTGTTCTACAAAATTAGAAGAAGTACCGGCGAAATTGTCTGGGAAAACCGCGAAGCAGGCGCGATGTATTCT
>JBKKAT010000658.1:0-3048 GCA_046714535.1 Acidobacteriota bacterium
CATGACTCTGTAGAGGTATTGACGGGAATTTCGAATTCTACGATCAATCCACCTTCCGGTGAATTGACCAATTCAAAGCGATGGCGATTTCCATAAAGCTGGTTCAACCGTTCTCTGGTGTTGGAAAGTCCTAAACCGGAGCGCGCGGTAGCCTCCTTCCTTTTCGTTTTGCTGAGTCCAGGGCCATTGTCGCGAACGCTTACCTGCAATACACCGTTATTTCTTGTTGCACGAATTTCGATCTCCCCGGGAGTTTTGCGTGGCGCAATCCCATGCCGGATCGCATTCTCAACAATTGGTTGCAGCACCAGACTGGGAACTGAAATCTTCATCGCTTGCGGTTCAATTTCGATTTTGACATTCAGACGATCCTGATATCGAACATTCTCAATAGCCAGGTAGCACTTCAAAAATTCCAATTCCTGTTCCAGTGTTTCCTGGGCATGATCATGCTTCATCGTTAATCGTAGAAACGTTTCCAGGTTTCGAATCATTTCTTCAGCGGCGCGTGAATCTTCCTGCATCAGTTCGGAAAGGGAATTCAGCGAATTGAAAAGAAAATGAGGATGAAGCTGCATTTTTAGCGTCTCGAGCCGCGCTCGAGCCAGTTGACCGTTGAGCCGGATGGTTATGATCTTTCCAAACTCAAAGCGCCTCCGATATCGCAGAGCACTTTCAACCGCAACGATTGTGGAATAACAGATGATATCGAGGTAGAACGATGCTCCAGTTAAAGTGAGCGGCATCCTTTCGAGAAGACTGTATTCATAAAGATTTCCCGTCCACCGAACGAATACATGAACTGCACTGGCAAAGATCCATGTACCAACAAAAGCGATCAAATGTATCACTGCATGTTTGAACAGGTTGCGTTGCCGGATTGGATATCTGGCAGAAATGTTCAGCACAATCGGAGTAATGAGCGCCCAGATGTACCAGCCTGTGTAATCGAGAAGATGCTGTGGCCAGTTCATCATGGTTCCCTTCGTGGAGTGAATTAACAACCGCTGAATCGTGAAATAAATAGCAAGACAAGTGAAAACAGCTGTGATCGCCAGCCATTTGTTGACCGGATTCGCATTCAAATCTGCATCAGGAAATTCCTGTGCCTCCGGCTCAACTCTGGGGACGGAGGCCCCTCCGAATCTGATGTTCTCAAGTATCAACGGAATCTTCAGGCGTATTACCATCCCGCTGGAAGAAGTGGAACAGTGCATCCGGATCGGCGTCTTGTAAAGCGTGTTCACGCGTTCGACCAGTTGGCGCAGCTTGAGAGTTTCAAATCGTAGTAGAAGAGTTTGAACGGTCAACACCAAAATGGACTCTGTTTTGTTGGCGCTGATTTTTAAAAAGATCGTATCTTGATTCCCGGCGGGCAGGGACGCCTGCCCTCCGATGACGTCTTCTACCGCCGCTTGCAAAATCATGCCCGGCATATTGCATCCCAAACTTTCCTGATCTATATCGAATTCAACCTGAACTCTGTTTTGAGTTTTGATATTTTCAATTTCGAGATAGCATCGGAGAAGTTCGATCTCTTCCTGAAGTGTCCCGGAACGGCCGGAATGATCGAGTCGCATCCGGAGATAATCTCCCAGTCGCGCAACCAGCACGTCCGCTTCATCGAGATTCTTATGCATCAGTTCCGATAATTGATCCAGGCTTTGAAACAGGAAATCAGGATCAATCCGCACCTTTAATGAATCGAGTTCTGTATGGAGAATGCTTGCCTCGACACGTGAAGCTTGTTCCTCGGTTTGGCGGGCCTTGTGATAAGAATCCAGTGCGATCGAGACGGCCAAAACGGATTGATAGACAAAGAAACGCCATACGAATCCGGGAATCAGATTCTGAATCAGGATTTGTTTCGCATGAGTCCAATCGCCTTGTGGAGAAAGCAACCAATCATGGACGATTGTCTGCAGCGCCCAATGAACCAGCGCGATCCCCGCTCCGAAGGCAATATGAATCGCCGCGCTCTTGATTCTGGATCCACGAACAAATTGAAAATTTCTGGCGAGGTGAAGAACTAAGGGAAAAAATGCTGCCCACAGGTACCAGCCGGTGCAAATCCTGAGTAACTGGTCAGGCCATTTGTATACTTCGTCATTAAAACTGAAAACAATGTACGAATGCGCGCCAAGGATCAGCACGATGAATGTTGCGACGGCAAAAATAACAAACAACCGGTTTCCTGGCGGACTCTTTAGTTCCATAATTCCTGCAGGCGCGTTTCGCGGCCGCATTTCATCTTATACTGTTTATAGCGGGCTGGATTTTTTTTGTGAAAATCCTGATCCTCTTCATCCGCAACGGAAAAAAGGTCGAGCTCAATTACAGGTGTTACGACCTGCCTCTTTAGAATTTTTTGAATTTGTTGTTTTGAAAGTTCGGCCTCTACGCGCTGTTCTTCATCGTGATAGAAAATGGCGCTCCGGTAGTGTTCCCCGCGGTCGCAGAACTGCCCTCCGGAATCCACGGGATCTATGTTTTTCCAGAATACTTGCAGAAGTTTCTCATAACTGATCTTTTCAGGATCATAGTAAATGTCCACCGCTTCGACGCCATCTGCGAAACCAGAAGTCACCGAATGCACGCCTCCCACTCCTTCAAATGCTTCTTCCATGCACCAGTAGCATCCGCCGGCAAAGGTTGCTCTAGCTGGACTGTTTTCACTGAACATCACATAAGGTGAGAACAGCAGAAGGATCAGAAGAAGGAATAGACCGAAAACGGCGCGCTTCATACAAGCTCCGGACGTTCCTTCTTCCCAGAGTGATGCACCGCCAGCGCTATGGGAAGTCCTACACAGCACATGTGGATCGTTAAACCGATTAAAAGAGCCTGCGGGGGAAAGGACATTTTGTGTGGAAAGGCCGACAGGGGCAAAACAACCAGATTCATAAAGCCATATACGGCGATTCCATAAAGCAGACCACACGCAACAGGGATCTTAAATAAAGAAGGGAACTTGCGGCTTAAACCGTAATACACAGCCGCCGCGCCTAAGGCGATGAAGAAATGCAGGAAACCTCCCAGTCCCGCGAT
>JBKKAT010000659.1:0-8935 GCA_046714535.1 Acidobacteriota bacterium
CCAAAACCGTATCCATCGCTCTGTAGAGTTTTCCGAAGGGATCTTTACCAAGTTTCTCCACCAGCTCGTACCGGGATGCCAGCATTCGTTTCATGCCGGTGGGAGTAAACTCGGCGCTTTGAACGCCATCTAATAGATTCGAAGTCTTGATCCGCTGGAGCCGCTTGAGTGTGTCGCTGAAATCCAGATCGACCGAAATGATTTTTTCGTAGATTTCGCGCGCTTTGGAATAGTGCGCCGCTCTTTCATAGGCAAACGCAAGACCGTAATACGTTTCAATATTGTTTTTTGATAGTGGCTGGTCTCGAATTGCTTCCTTGAATTTCTGCTGCGCGACCGAATACATTTCCATTTGTGTAAAGAGTTGTCCCAGCAAAATACAGGCTTCCTGGTGGTCATCATCTTCCGGATGCACCTGTTGAAGAATGGAGATGGCCTGCTGAATATTTTTTCGTTCCACGAGCAGTTTTGCGGCACGGATGCTTCTCCCGGAGCGAACCAGACATTGGATTGCCTGATCCACCATATCTGCCTCTTCATAATAGTGGGCCGCCTGCTCAAAGTTTTTCGATTTTTCGAACAGCTGCGCAGCTTTTTTGAAATCCTGTTGTTTCAAATAGAGTTCGGCTGCCTTCGGATAATCTTCCAGCATTTCGTAGTAGTACGCGGCCCGTTGATAATCCTCAGCCTGTTCAAATGCTTCAGCGGCACGCGGCTTGCGATCGATCTGCAGGTAAAGTTCGCCGGCTTCCGAAAAATTGTTCTTCTGAAAACAAATATCAGCCAGTAATTCTTTGTTCTGCAGACGGTCTTCCAGACGGGATAGCAGCTGATAGGCCGAATCGTAATCATGAATCCGGTAGTAGAGCTCCGCCGCTTTTTCCCATTGATTCGCCAGGGAATAACATTCGGCCGCCTTGGTGTAGTTTTCGATCAGCTCAAAGGCCTCCGCAGCTTTGTCATACTTCTTGTAGCGAAGATAGAGAGTGCCTGCCGCCTGACCAACCCTCAGCATTCTGGTCCGGTGACTTTGAATGAACCCCTTTTCCTCTCTTTCGGCGTAAAGCTGTTTGAATCGGCGGAAGTACACATCTGCTGCGCGCTCATATTTTTGAGCTTGCACAAAGAGATGCGCCGCGCGGTCCAGAAGATCAGCCCGTTCCGCAAGAAACGCGGCTCGTGGAATGTCTCCTGCTTTCTCGGCCATTTCAGACGCCCGCAAAACATCACCATTTTTTTCAAACATCGCCGACGCGGTGCGATAATCTTTCAACCTGCCGCTGTAAATTTCAGCAGCATCCGAGATCTTTCCGGCCTGAACGTAATACTTTGCCGCTTCCTTCCAATCTCCGCTTTTTTCCAGCATGCGGGCCGCGAGAGAGTAATGTCCCCCTTTGAGGTACATTTCCATGGCGCTCTTTTCATCCCCGGCGAGGTAAAAGAAATCCCCGGCCTTGGAATAGTCACCCTGACGCTTCGCCTTTCGTGCTTCTTTCAAGTAATCGGACATGGGCTATTCAGATTGGTTGAGATAGAAATCGCACAGGGGCGAAACTCACACGCATGCCATCATTCTAACATGCCGAGTTTCTATGAACCGCAGCCCTACGGAGTCCCGGCGTCCTCGCCGGCATATGGAGCGCAGGCGTCCCCGCCGGCATTATGGGCCGCTGACGTCCCGTCCGCACTTTCTCAGCAGCGTTGGACCTGATTCAGGAATCGGATGAGTCGTCTAACGGGTCATTCAGCCGGAGGTTTGCAAATCTTCGAAAGTCGTGATCATGCGTGCAAAGAGTAAGGCCATGTTCAAGAGCGAGAGCAGCCAGGTGAGCATCCATCATAAGCGGCCCTTGTATCTGCGCTTGTTTGATGAGCACTGCCAAAATTTCCCAATGCCTGTCTCCCGGTTGCACAATACCTACCGCAGGTTGACTCAACCAATCCGATACAATGGTGACGGCTTCTGCCGGCGTGAATGGTTTTCGAAAAACATGAATGTTGGTGGTGATTCGCAGGAAAGCTAGAAGGCCTTGCCACGAAAGTTTGACTGGTTCGGCGCTCGAGAAAGTCTTTTCCAGCCATTGCTTTGCCGGTTTGTGGTACTCAGATTCCGGATTGTACGCATAGAGCAATAGATTTGCGTCAATCAGAATCATTTATGAAGAGAGCCTTCCACCTGCTCTAACAATTCGCTAATGTTGTCGAAATTCAAACCCGGTCGCGGGCCGAGTTTGCGGGTTTTCACGCGAAAACGCTTAGGATGCTTCTCTTCTTTCTTACGGTTTAACCCAATACGCAGGTAATAGTTCACAATTTCACGAAATGATTTATTTGTGTTGCTGATCTCTTCTTTTAACTGATTGGCTACATCTTCGTCTAAAGTAAGTGTCGTTCGCATATCGCATCCAACATCAAGATGTTAGTTAAGTATCATCAGTATGTCAATTCGGAGACCCCTTTATTATTAATACGCAACTAAGTTGCTGATTTTCATGAAAATTGGCATAATAGATGCCATGTATCCCCGCATTTTAAATCTACAAGAAGTGATTAAGCATCGGTCCCTGTTTCTGTTTGGGCCTCGTCAGACCGGCAAAAGCACACTTCTAAAAAAGGAATTTCCGGGTGCCGCCTATTACGATCTTCTGGAAGCCGATACCTTCCGGGAGTTAAGTGCTCGTCCCGAATATCTTCGGCAAACCCTGAACCCACGGAAGAATCTTCTGATCGTTGATGAAATTCAAAAACTACCCGCTCTTCTCGATGAGATACAACTGCTCATAGACCGAAACAAGAAGCTGAAAGTTATTTTGACCGGTAGCAGCACGAGAAAGTTAAAGAGAGGCGGCGCCAATTTGCTGGGAGGGCGGGCCTGGATGTTGCGATTACATCCCCTTGTTAGTCCCGAGTTGAACTTCGACCGGCTGCTCGACCGCTTGAACAGAGGAAGCCTTCCGGCAATCATCGATTCACAATTCTACATAGAGGATTTGAAAGCTTACATCGGAACGTACCTGAGCGAAGAAATACGAGCCGAAGCTTTGACGCGATCGATTGAAAATTTCTCGCGTTTTCTGGAAGTTGCCGGGCTAACTCATGGCGAGCAGCTTAATTTTACCGAGATCGGTAGTGATGCCGGAATTCCGCCCAGAACCATCCGTGAGTATTATCAGGTTTTAATCGATACAATGGTCGGACATTTTCTGCCCGCCTACCGGAAAACTGTAAAGAGAAAACCGGTGGCAACTGCAAAATTCTTTTTCTTTGATGTGGGTGTGGCCAACATCTTGAAAAAGATCGGCAGGATCTACGAAGGATCCGAGACATTCGGCCGGGCCCTGGAACATCTTCTATTTCTCGAGCTTCGAACGTTCCTGGACTATGAAAGATTAGACACTTCGCTTAGCTACTGGCGCAGCACATCTCAATTCGAAGTTGATTTCGTACTCGGTGATAGCGTGGCCATTGAGGTCAAAGCCAGGCCAAGAGTACACCTCCGGGACTATAAAGGACTATTGGCTCTGAGCGAGGAAGTCCGCTTAAAAAGAAAAATTGTCGTTTGTACGGAGAATAGACGTAGACGGACCGACGAAGGAGTCGAAATCATTCCCATTCAGGAATTCCTGAAAGATCTTTGGAACAAGGAAATTATCAGTTAAGTTAAAAAAGGCTCCCCCTAAGCCCCTCCTTCATAAGGAGTGGGAACTTGAGCATCGCTGCTGTTCATGCGGTTCCTCCCCCTTATGAAGGGGGAGGTAAGGAGGGGGTTGGAAGTTTTTAATGCAACGTTGGGGTTTACAGTCGTCCCGTTCTGTGCGCCCACAATAATCTAGATTGACAATCTGGTTACTATAAGACTATATTGTGACCATGAATACGGTAAATGTGGCCACATTAAAAAAGAAGCTCAGTCATTATCTCAGGCTTGTGGAGAGCGGAGAGGAAATACTGGTAACGTCTCACAAGCGTGGCGTGGCCCGAATCCGGCCGGTGAATGGATCCAGCGTCCAGTTGAAAGAGCCAACCAGGCCGGTATCCGCGCTTTTAAAGCTTAAAGGTGTTAAAAGAAAACGTCCTGTGACTGCAGTTCAAAGCCTCATCCAGGATCGCAATCGAAGATGATCGTTTATCTCGACACTTCTGTGATGCTTCGAGTTCTTTTTGGCGAACCAAATCCAGTTTCAGAATGGGGCCGCTGGGAGAAAGCCTATAGCAGCACTTTGATTCGAATCGAAGCACTCAGAACCGTAGATCGACTTCGTTTATCGGGATACTTGACCGATCAAGAAGTCGCGGTGTTGGTCAAGGAAATTGAAATCGTATATGAAACGCTGTTTGTCATCGGAATGACAGATTCGATTCTGAGGCGGGCCGGTGACTCCTTCCCTACGGTTGTCGGAACGCTGGATGCCCTTCATCTAGCTACCGCTTTGTCCGTGCGCGAACAGGAGAAACTCGATCTGTTCCTGACCCACGATCAGCAACTTGGCACTGCGGCCCAAAGCATCGGTTTTGAGGTCATTGGCACCTAAAATCCGTACTCTTTCCAGCGTTTGGTGACGAGGGCTTTGATTTCGGGGCTCATGACAATTTCTTCGGGCCAGGGGCGGGTGAATCCTTCCTCTTTCCACTTGCGTGTGGCATCGACACCCATGTGGGAACCGTAACCTAGCAAGCGCGAGGAATGATCGAGAACATCGACCGGTCCCATGACGAATTCGATGTCCCGTTCGGGATCGATATGATTCAACGCTTTCCACGTGACTTCGCGGACGTTCTGAACGTCCACATCGTCATCGACCACGACAATCACTTTTGTGAACATCGCCTGGCCGAGTCCCCAGATTCCGTGCTTGATTTTGCGCGCGTGCCCTGCGTTACGTTTCTTGATGCTCACAAACATCAAGTTGTGAAAGATGCCTTCAAAGGGCATATGCATGTCCACGATTTCGGGGAACTGTTTCTGGATCACCGGCAAAAACAAACGCTCGACCGCCTGCCCCATGTAGTCATCTTCTTGCGGAGGCGGCCCTACGATGATGGTTTGATAGATGGGATTCTTTCGATGAGTGATGCACGTCAAATGAAATGCGGGATACAAATCCTCCAACGAGTAGTAGCCGGTGTGGTCGCCAAAGGGACCTTCTACTCTTAAATCTTCCGTGGGATCTACGTAGCCTTCCAACACAATCTCGGAATGAGCGGGCACTTGCAAATCCACGGTTTCACATTGGATCATCTCGACCGCTTTTTCACGAAGCAATCCGGCAAACAGCATCTCGTAAATGTTGTCCGGTAGCGGAGCAATCGCGCTAAAGGTCAGAACAGGATCACATCCAATCGCGATCGCAACTTCCATTCGTTTTTTCTCAGCAAGATATTCCTGATGGTGCGCTGCTCCATGTTTGTGAAGCTGCCAGTGCATCAAGAGCGTACGATCATCCATCACCTGCAAACGGTAACAGCCACAATTATGTTTGCCGTTTCTCACCGTAAAAACTAGCGGCAGGGTGATGTAGCGTCCGCCATCTTTGGGCCAGCATTTTAGAACAGGCAAAAATTTCAGGGAGGGATTGTCCTTCAGAATGACTTCTTTGCAAGAACCGGACCTGACCATTTTTGGAGCCATCTGAGCGATTTCGGTCAAGCGCGGGATGAGCTTGAGCTTATCCATCACGCTCTCAGGTTTGTCGAGCAGCTCAAAATATTTTTCAAAAAACGTTTCGTAGGAGGTCAATCCCAGCGCAGCAAGCATTCTTTTTTTGCTGCCGAGCGCATTGATGAGCACCGGAATGTTGTAACCTTTGGGATTTTCAAACAGCAATGCAGGACCATTCTGTTTTGAAACGCGATCCGTGATTTCCGAGATTTCCAGCTCCACATCGACTGGCGCCTGGATTCGTTTCAACTCGCCCATCTGTTCGAGCGTTTCGATAAATTGTCGCAGATCACGATAAGCCATTTTTCACCACGGAGTCACGGAGATCACGGAGACACAAGTATCTTATTATATTTTCTCTGCGTCTTTGCGTCACTGCGTCAAAAGAGCTAGTTGTTTTGCATTCTTCTCAGCTTTCCGACCGCGTGAGTAGCTGCTTGCGCGACTTTGATCTCTTTCGCCTTCAAATACGGTTCGATGTACGGAATTGCCGAAGGTTGCACCATATTGCCCAAGAGATCGATCAACAAAACTCGAAAATCGTTGTCGGCCGCTTTCAAATACGCGGCAATTGCGGGTACGGCGCGCGGTCCCAATTCCAGGAGGTAGCTTTGTGCCTGCCTTTCGTAGTCCTTTTCTTTCAAATTCAGGACAAGAGTATCGACATAAGCAGATTCCCCAAGCGCAAACAAGCTGAAACTGAGAGCCATTTTTACCAGCACACTTTTTTCGCGCTGAAATTCCAGTTGGAGTCTCTGGACATGATTGCTGAGTTTCATCCTTCCGAACGCTTCAATGGCGGAAATTCGCATGGCCTTATCTTCTGAATCGATGTATTTCACCATCAACCTTTCATAAGCAGGATCCCCGATGCGGCTGATCGCCTGCAAAGCGGCGCGCCTTTCGTCATCATCATCGGAATATTCGAAAAGCTTTCCTATTTCCGGCAGCGCTTCGTGATAGTGGAGTTGCCCCAGAACGCGAGTCGCATCGATCACCACATCCTCTTCAGAGTGTTTCAGCAGAGGAACCAGATGAGGGCCTGCAGCAGGATCTCCGATGTATCCAAGCGAGCGTACTGTGGTGCGTGTCATTTTTGTGTTGGGAGACTTCAGATAAAATGCGAGTCTTGGAACTGCTGATCGCGCGCGAAGCAGTCCGAGTGTCGCGGCCGCTTCGATGCGATTTTCCGATTCCTTCTGATCCAGAACGAAGAGAATCGCATCCACGGCTTCCGGATCCACCCGCTGCCACGGTTCGGCGATCTTCACTTCCGGCGGATCGAAGAGTGACGAGACGCTGGTCCATATTTTTCGCAACGATCCATGTTCGTGACTCGGAATGTATACTTCCGTCAAAAGGTTCATCGCTTTTTCTTGCGCTTTCCCGTTTGTGTTTCGAACGGCGCGGCTCAAATACGAGACCTGTTGCGGATGATGGATTTTTCCCAGGGCTTCGACGACTGCCATCTGAACTTTTGGTTCTTTATCCAGCGTGGCCTGATCCAGAGCTTCCAGTCCCAGTTTTTCTCCGCGATCTCCCACTTCCTTCGCAGCTTCTTCCCGCACCTTCGGATCTTGTGCTTTTAGATTTTGAATCAGCTCATCTGTCGAGAGCTTTTCCGCTGCAAAGGAAGGAAGTGCAAAAACAAAAGACAATACGACTATTATTAATCTAGCTAACCTCATCTCATCCTTCTCCAGTGTAAAGTTGCAATTATTTTAGCACGTTCCGGCAATAAAAAAGGCGGGCTTTTTGATGCCCGCCTTTCACTACTGCGCGAATATGTTTACTGGACCCGCTGCATCTCTTCCCAATCCTTCATACGAACAGACTCCGACTTCCAGATATCCGCAGGGTTGTTACAGTCATAGTGGATGTCGAGACTCCCGTTTACAACCGTAGAATCTTCATACTGGGAGCAACTTGCGCGGTCTTCTGCTACGACGAATCCGTTCACTCCTATCGTTCCGTTGAAACCGATCGATTCATGCGCCAGATAAGCGCCTGCAAAATTCGCTTGTGTTCCGCTTGGGGCTCCGTTGCAATCGGTGCCATGGCATGCCAGATCATTAGCGGTTCCATGCAGTCTCAAATCACGGCCTGCGATAAGTGCCCATCGGTAGTTCGGATCCCCAGCCGGCGGATTAATGTTGATCGTGCCGCCTCCCCGAATATTCGACCACCCTATGACTGTGAGTCTCCAGGTCGCGTTCAGGTCAAATGCTGCGTCATCGTCTACTTGGATGTTGGCCGCTCCATTTCCCGCCCCGTTATTGTAGTAAAGTCTGCTCACGTTTCCGCCCACATCAACATTCGCGTAAGTAAAAATCACGGCGTTGTACAGTGGCGAATAAATGTCATTCCCCGAGGCGCCTATGTCGCCGTTGTTAATAATATTCGCCGTATTGAAGTCACCTATGTTATCACCATCATCATTTGCTTGCATCAGGCCTGCAACAGAAGCTATTGCCCTAACGCCCGGGAGTGGCTGCGTATATACGCAGGAGGCCCAGCCATTATCATCACAGGAAGTCGAACGAGGGTTGCTGACGGACTTCACAGCAGATGCATTATAGGTGCTGACTGTATTCACATGAGGAAAATCATTCACGACCCAGTCATTTTGAGCAGAGTTGCTTAAATCTACTGTCGCTTGGTATGGAGTATTCGGAATGGTCTCGAATTCTCCACCCGAAGGACAGGCCTGCAAGCTCAAACTGTTATCCGGATTCCACCCGTAAAAGGTGTTGTTTTGACCTGTAACGCCTGTACTGACGGCCACTGGAGTCCAAATACCACTGATGGGATCTCTTATAGCGTCCCTGGCGCAAGCCGCTTCCCCAACACCAAGACCACAGTCCACAACTCTTCCGCAGTTATCGAGCCGTATCGTGTCAAGACCTTCAATATCACTATTTCCAATTAGCCTCCAGACCCATCTTGTATTCGGAGGTGGTTCGGTGGCGTTTCCGGCATCACCAAAATTCCGGTAGGCCTTGTAAATGTAGACAGTATTGTTGTCTGCTTTGACAATTGCGAAATATTTTGAGTTACCCGGATCGTCGGCACTTGGTCCGGCGCATCGCAAAAACGAGGGGAGCGTCAGATCAGCTGAAGTATTGAATATTGTAGTGCTTGGCATAAACATAGAGTTATACGGATTCACGATCGGAATGTGATTTCCGGTTGTGTACCCTGGTCTCCCAGAATGTTTCCTCCGGTATAATTAAAGCCTTCAGTGCCTGTGACTGACCCACAAGCGGATGGGCCCTC
>JBKKAT010000660.1:0-4918 GCA_046714535.1 Acidobacteriota bacterium
TAACCGCAACAAGAAAACTGAGAATCGAAAAAATCATTGCCGCGTAAACCGAGATTCCTGTTGTGAACATGTGATGCGCCCAGACAAGAAATCCGAGAAAAGCGATCGCGAGACTGGAGAACGCAACGAACTGATAGCCGAAGACTCTCTTTCGTGAGAAGCAGGCAACAAGCTCGCTGACAATTCCCATGGCCGGAAGGATCATGATGTACACGGCCGGATGAGAGTAAAACCAGAAGAGATGTTGGAAGAGAACCGGATCTCCACCAAGTTTTGGATCAAAGATTCCCAGATGAAAGAGCCGCTCGCCTGCTACTAACAAAACGGTGATTGCAATAACTGGCGTTCCCAGAACCATGATGATGCTTGTCGCGTAGTGCGCCCAGATAAAAAGCGGAAGACGGAACCAGGTTAAACCGGGAGCTCGCATTTTGTGGATGGTTACGATGAAATTCAGTCCAGTGAGGATAGAGGAAAAGCCGACGATGAAGACGCCAATTCCCGTAGCGATTACGTGCGTGTTGGAAAATCGCGTGCTATAGGGCGTATAGAATGTCCAACCGGTATCCACTCCTCCACTGACCATTGCATAAATTGTGAAAATTCCGCCCAGCATGTAGAGATACCAGCTCAACAAATTGATGCGGGGCAACGCCAGGTCTCTCGCGCCGATCATGAGAGGGACCAGGAAATTTCCCAGCACAGCAGGAATCGCCGGTATCAGGAATAAAAACACCATGATGATTCCGTGCATGGTGAACACTTTGTTGTAATTTTCGGATTGGAAAAGATCTCCTTCCGGTGTCAACAACTCCAGGCGAATGAGCGTGGCAAACATCCCACCAATCGCAAAAAACAATGTTACGGACATCAGGTAAAGAAGCGCGATCCGTTTGTGATCTGTGGTGAGGAGCCAGGACTTCACTCCATACGCGACATTGATGTAATTGGTTTTCGAATCATGCGGCGTCATACCTTGTTCTCCTGACAGGGGAGCGCAGGCTTCCAGCCTGCATAGGGGACCGCGGACATCCTGTCCGCCGTGCCGGCTGAAAACCGGCGCACTTCAATGCCGGCAAAATGCCGGCACTCATCACAGGTTCTAAAAACTATCATCGTGTTGCCTCGGTGCTCGTAGCCGGAGCGTTTAATGATTTGATGTATGCGATGATTTGCAAAAGTCCCTCTTCTGTAATCAACCCCTGATATGTGGGCATGATGGGCTGATGGCCTGCGACAAGTCTCTTTTGCGGATCCAGAATCGATTCGCGCAAATAATTCTCATCTGCGGTAACGGTTTCACCGTTGTCCAACTGCACTTGTTTTCCAAAAAGGCCGTGTAGGGTTGGGCCCCGCCCTGATGGTTCCTGCTTGTGGCAGGTCACACAGCCGAGATCATTTACGAGCTTTTCGCCGGAAGCAACAACCGACATGGTGGGACCTCCGCTGAGCCAGGTCTGAAAATCGTCCGCTTCCATCACGACGATCTGCCCGGTCATTCCTGCGTGTTTCGTCCCGCAATATTCAGCGCAAAAGAGTCTGTATTTGCCCGGTTTGGTCGCTTCGAACCACATGGTTCTATATTGTCCCGGCACAACGTCATATTTCACACGAAAAGCGGGAATAAAAAAACTGTGAATGACATCTTCCGTTGCCATCGTAAGCTTCACAGGACGACCCACAGGAATATGCAATTCATTGATTTCGCGCCGGCCGGAAGGATGTTGAAATTTCCACATCCACTGTTTTCCCACAACATAAACGTCCATCGATGAGGCCGGAGGACGTCTCATGGAAAAATAGATTTTTGCGCCCCATACGAAAATGAAGAGCGCGATGGCCAGAGGAATAACGGTCCACGCCAATTCGAGCAGGATGGAACCATGCACCGGTTCGGGGCGATCGGCCGGCGAACGGCGGCGGTATTTTACGGCAAAAACAATAATCAAGCCGGCGATCAATAAGGAAAAAAACAGGCTGACGATGATTAGAAAAATGTAGAGTGCGTCCACCTGACCGGACAAAGTGGAAGCACTCTCAGGAAATAAAGGCAAATTGTCGAACATAAATTTAGTGGCCAGTGACCAGTGACTAGTGACCAGAAGCTCCCACCACTGATCACTGGTCACTAGACACTAGTTACTAGTCACTTTCTCTTTCCTCCTCATTTTCAAGATGAATCCACCCAGTAACAGGACGGTGGCAACTCCACCGAGTCTGACGAGGTTAATGGCATGAGCGCTATACTTTCCCACACTCGGATCGTAATGAAAACAGTAAAGCAGGATCTTATCGGCAATCGAACCGATTCTATTTTCGGATGCTTCCATCAGCGCAAAACGCAGATCACGCGTGGAATATTCAATCCCGTAAAAATACCGGGCCACTTTTCCTTGTGGAGTTATGACCAGTATTCCACTTCCGTGCGCGTACTGATCGATCTTCTGATCGTATATGTAACGGAAACCGACTGCCTCGGTCACGCGGGCTATCGATTGCGCATCGCCGGTCAGGAAGTGCCACCCTTTTGAAGCGTCCGGCCGCTCATACTCTTTCAAGTAAGCCAGTTTTTTCGAGTGCGCTAGTTTGCTAGTTTCCGTAGGATCAAAACTGATGGTAATGATGTTGAATTCCTGTCCCGGTGTGAAGTTCAACGGCCGCAAACTGGAAACGAGTCCATTCAAAACCTGCGTGCACAACATCGGGCACTCATAGTAAACGAGCGTCAGGATTGCCGGTTTGTCGTTGAGTAAGTCCGAGAGACGCACCAGCTTTCCCAATTCGTTTCTGAATTGCGTGTCCAGTGGAATTTGAGCGTTCAGCTTCTGTTCTATATCGACGTCTTGCAGAATCGGCGGAATCGTATTCTCTGCGAATAAAGCGCTTGCAAAAAACAGCAGCGAAAAAAGAATATTCCTCTTCATTGCTTTGCGCTCTCTGCGTCTTTGCGTTGAATTTCTACTGCTTCTTCTTCAGGAGGTTCCGTTACTGCCGCTTTTTCCCGTTCAATCACCTTCTTCATCGCTTCCTGAATCGGAATTCGTACGATCCCTTTCTCGGAATTGACCCAACCATAAGTCTCGAGACTCTCTTTTTCCGAAGCCAGCAACTTTTGTATGTCCGGCGGTGGAAAAATTCGCGGCTCGGGAGCAGTCTGATCCTTTTGAAACATCGGGGATGGTTTTGGATCAACTTTGGCTTCTTGAGCATTGAATAAATCAAAGAGAAGCCACATCAAAAAGTGCACCACTACAGCGACAACAAGAAGGACAACACCGGCTTTCAAAATTCCGGAAAAACTAATGTCACTGCTATGTTCTTCCATGTTCCAGAACCTCTTGTAGATTTGGATCATTTATCGGGATGAGCGGCATCGATTTCAGTTGATGGAAAAAGAATGCCAGCCAGATTCCACCCATCGCAACGGGCAACAAAAAATCGAGAATTGAAACCGCAAGACCATGCTGATGAAATTCCGGAGCAACCATCCAGTAAAGATCCACCAATCGCATGAACAGTACTCCGAGAGCAATCAGCGCGAGAATGCGGGGCCGTTTCTTCGTTTCGCGCGACAGCAATAGCAAAAAGGGAAGCGCAAAATGAAACAATACAAGAAGCAGAGCAACGAACTGCCATCCGGAGTGCAAACGATGCATGTACCATGGAATTTCTTCAGGCAAATTGCCGGACCATATAATCAAGAATTGGGAAAAGGACAGATATGCCCAGATCATCACAAATGCAAACATCAACTTGCCCAGATCATGAAACTGAACATTCGACATCACATCGGAGAGCGGTTTGTATTGGATCAAGATGGAAGCCACAGCTATGACAAACGCGAAGGCGCTCAGCACCTGTCCCACAATCACGAGCAAGCCATAGATCGTTGAAAACCAGTGAGGTTCTAAAGACATCATCCAATCCACGGCGGCAAAAGTGGCAGTCAAACCATAAAGAAGGAGCCCGATTCCACCCAGAAACTGAAATTTCGATTGCAACGCAGGCGTGGATGCTACATCTTCCTGGCGGGACCATTTATTTAACAGATAAGCCAGGAAAAACCACACGGCAAAATACAAAACCGCTCGAACCAAAAAGAAGGGAATGTTCAGATAAAGACTTTTGTGCTTCAGGATTGTGTCTGATGCAACCCTTTGTTGATCGGCCCAGATGTAAATATCACCGATGCCGGGAATCAAAGGCAGGAACAACAAAGCGAGAAGGGGAAAAGTGCGCGTTCCGGACTCGAGAACTCTTCGGATCACAGCACCCCACAGTCCGCCGCTCAAATGATGAAGCAAGGTGATTGCAAGAGAGCCTAACGCCAACCCCACCCAGAAAACATAAGCGAATAGATAGGAACGAAAGAACTGGGCAGGGCTCAAGAACGCTGCAATGAGCGCTATTGCAGAAACGATCACGCCAACCATAAAAGATCCTTTCTTCAGCCGTTCCAGTACGTTCATTGCCGATTCTGCTTCGTTCATTTCTTTGTTGCTTCCAACTTCGTCCTTTCTTGTTCCGGCACATCGGCGAGGGTTGCATTTTGACTGATCTGCAGCGCGCGAATGTACGCGATGATGGCCCAACGGTCATCCACAGGAACTTGCTCTGCATAACTGGACATCACCCCAAATCCATTCGTGATCACATCGAAATAATGTCCGACGGGAGCATCACGCAATCGATCGATGTGCAGGGAAGGGGGGCGCTTGAAACCGCGTTGCACCACCATGCCGCTTCCGTTGCCGGTTTGATCGTGACAGGGCGTGCAAAAGATGTTGTAGCGCTCCTGGCCCCGTTGCAAAATCCTGTCATTCAGTTCCATCGGAAAAGTATGCACTGCTTGATTCGCGACTTTTCCCTCGTAATAGTGCGTATCTTCCCGCAATTCCCCACGCGCTACGGTCCCTTC
>JBKKAT010000661.1:0-3015 GCA_046714535.1 Acidobacteriota bacterium
AATTCATTACGTGGCAGTAAATTGGACTAGTTTATTCGGACCTCTGGTGGTGAACGCGATGCGGATCAAAATACCGGAAAAAGAAAAGGTTCAGAAATAATTGATGTCAACAAAGTTTGTTTCAGGAGGAAGGATGGCGCTGCGAAATCTTGCCACTCTAGTTGCTCTGGCTTTTGTTCTATTGTTACTGACCACAGAAACGCACGCCACAAACGTTTGCGGAACGATTGCTTCAAATACAACATGGACGCTTGCCGGTAGTCCCTATGTCGCGACTTGTAATGTAACCGTCAATTCCGGCGTAACGTTAACGATTCAGGCAGGCGTTACCGTCCAATTTAACAGTGCAACATCATTACTCGTTTCGGGAAATTTACAAGCGATCGGCACATCCGGAAACCTGATCACATTTACATCGAGTTCCGGCACACCAACTCGCGGCAGCTGGGGCGGAATCGAATTCCTTACAGCAAATTCCGGAAGCCAGCTCTCTTATGTGAACGTTTTGTGGGGTGGCGGCGTCAACAATGGTCTGATCCTCGTGCATGCGGCGCCTGGTCCAACCATGGACCATGCGACTCTCAGTGAGTCCTCAACAAATGGAATCTGGCACCTGAGTGGCTGGTATACGAACATTTCGGACACAACTATATCCAATTGCACAACCCGTGGCGCAACTATTGCCGCGGGCGGAATCAATTTCACAAATACAACGATTACAAACAACGGAAGCTATGGAATCTGGGTAGAAATATGGGCAACCGCGAATCTAAACAACATTGCCCTTACAAATAACGGCGACTACGCAATCGGAGCAACCCGCAACGCAGCGATTGCAATCACTCCGCCGGCCGTTGTGACCGGAAATGGTGGCGGCGCGAAAAATGCAATCGGGCATCAGGGCAGCCTGATTAATTTCGGAGTCACCTGGGATTCGGAAATTCCGATTGTTCTTTTGTCCTCCGTTCTCATTGATCCGGCCGGCGTTCTAACGATCAATCCTGGCGCAACGATCAAGTTCAATTCTGGAACCCGGATTACGGCTCAGGGCAGATTAACTGCCGTAGGAACTGCGTCCCAACCGATTACCTTTACATCAAGCTCTTCAACTCCGGCGCGGGGTAGCTGGGAAGGGATCCGATTTGAACCGGGAAGTTCCGCCAGTCAACTTTCTTATGTGACAGCGATGTGGGGAGGCGCATCGCTCGCTGGATTGATTTCAGTCGAATCAAATCCGGACCCGGGCCCTGCCATGGACCATCTGACAATCAGCGAATCAATCTCCAGCGGCATCTATTACCTGGGTGGCTGGTATATGAATATTTCGGACGCAACGATATCCAATTGCACCCAGCGCGGCGCAACTATTTCCACCGGCGGTATCAATTTCACAAATACAACGGTTTCCAATAATGGAGGTTACGGAATATGGGTCGATGTCTGGGCAGCCGCGAATCTGAACAACATTACTCTGACCAATAACGGCGATTACGCCATTGGAGCAATCCGGAACGCAGGGATTGCCATTACTCCGCCGGCGGTTGTGACCGGAAATGGTGGCGGCGCGAAAAATTTCATTGCTCATCAGGGGGGCCTGATTAACTTCGGAGTCACGTGGGATTCGGAGATTCCAACAATCCTTCTGAACGGAATTACGGTTGATCCAACGGGCCTTTTAACAATCAATGCCGGTTCACTCGTAAAGTTTGGAGCGGATACATCTATCGACGTTTACGGCAGAATATTGGCCGTAGGAACCGATCAACAACCGATCACTCTTACATCCAATCAACCGGTTCCTGCGCCGGGAAACTGGGGAGGCATATATATACACACGGCTTCACTGGCCAGTGAGTTAAAATACGCGACCATTTCGTACGCAGGAGACGCGCAGTCCTCCGGCTTTAACGGAGCGGTCGTACTGGACGGATCTTCTCCTCTGATCGATCACGTCACGATTTCCAGTGCCTCTTCAAGCGGCATCATTGTCTTACCATACGGATCGCCAAACCCCCTCATTACACACTGTTCGTTTCAAAATAATTTAGGTGGCGGTATTTTGAATCAGCACGCAGCAACGATCACCGCAAAATTGAATTACTGGAACTCACCGAATGGGCCATCCGGATCCGGACCTGGAAACGGAGATTCGATTTCCACAAAAGTGCTTTTTGATCCGTTCTTTGCTGCCACTCCACTGAGTCCGCACTGGTTTACATCTACAACGGTCCTGAATCAGACATTTAATCCCGCGAATGGAGTCAACATTTCCATACCATTTGTGACGACGTTATCAGGGAATTGGACGGCTAATTTCAAGAACGCCGCGGGAACGATTTTGCGAACCTTTAACGGCACCGGCTTGACTAGCACTGTAGTTTGGGATGGCCGCGATACTTTCGGCGCGTTAATGTTTGACGGCTTGTACAACTTTGAAATTCTCAGCACTGCAATCAGCGGAGAGATCGCTGCTTCTGTAAAAGGTGCTGCAATCGTAATCGATTCCACAAAACAACTTGCGATTTCGAGTTTCACTGTGGGTCCACCATTTTTCAGTCCAAACAATGATGGAATCCAGGAAACCACGGCAGTTCAGGCCACTTTTAATTTCGATGATGTGAACTGGACACTGAACTTCAGAAATTCAACCAACGACATCGTCCGGTCGACAACCGGACAGGGTCCATCCTTTTCTTATGCGTGGGACGGTAAAAACGCGGGCGGCGCCGTACAAGCGGATGGAGTATACGTCGTGGAACTGCTTGTTGTTGACGGCTCAATGAGCTCCGGCGCAAATAACTCTACCACGCTGGATAATACGCTGCCTGTTTCTCAGATCCTTTCTCCGGATGGGACCGGAGTCTTATCCAATGTTTATCAAGCCGGTTCCACTGTTGTTGCAGTGACCGCGAATACAACCGATTTGAATCATCAAAACTGGTTGCTGGAACTGGGAGCCGGACCAACGCCGGCCTCCTGGAGCACTCTGGCTTCCGGGACTACACAATCATCGGG
>JBKKAT010000662.1:0-8977 GCA_046714535.1 Acidobacteriota bacterium
GGCCAACGTAAGGACCGCTACTATGGTAAAGCCACGATTCTTGATCAGCAGACGAATGGCGAACCGAATATTCTGAAGGAATGTATCCATATATATAGCGCAAACGCGGAAAGGCGCTAAGTTCGCAAAGCTGTTTCGATGTCGCGGACGTGCTGCTGGTTATGCCATACCACTTTGTCGAATTCAGACTTCAGCGTGCTGAGCCCGGCGGTGCTATGCACGAAGTCGATTTCATGGCTGCCTTCGTAATGTTGATGGGCATAGTAAATGATGCCTTCCCGCGATGATTTGTAAACGCTTTTCGCCAGCGTTAAAGGAACAGTGGCATAGTCCAGTTTTTTGGCCCAGGCTTCCTGGTCGTAAAACCAGATGACCTGTTTCGGCTCACTGATGACGCGCCGGATTCTGTAAAACAATACGGATTCGGAATCCGCAAGGTGATGCAAAACGTACCGCACGCTCCATTTGTCCGGCCCGTATTTCTTCTGGAGATCCTTCTCTGCCAGATCGAAGTACTTCAAAGTCTCTGCCTTTGCTCTTTCGAGCTGTTCAACTATTTCCATTTTCTCCTCCGCTTTCTAAATCAAGTATCAACGAATCCTTTTTCCTAGCGACTTCGCCTGTTCGCGTTAAAATTTCATCGGCTGTGTGAAAATCACCCTGTGTCCAGAGAATGATTTTGCGGTATCCCGCTAGCCGTGCAAATTTCACACACTGGTTTACGAGTTCTTCGGTGAGTCCGAACCCACGTGCTTTTGGCTCCACCAGCAGCAAGCGCAACCGCGCAACGGTTTCCGATTCTTTCACGCAAAAAACAGAGCCCACGTTTTCCCCATCTTTTTCGGCGATCCAGCAACGTTCCCGTTTCGGATCGAGGTGCCGCAGGAATTTCGACACGATCTCTGCAACATCGGCTTCGTACTGATCGTGGCTCTGCACCACCCAGCCCATGTCGCCCGGTTGATGAGTCCTCAGAAAAAAGCATTCGTTTCCTTTAGAATCATCCCCGAGCAGTTGCTGTATCCGCGACATCGCGCCGGTCAAACGAGATTGATCCGCAGCCGAAAGATTCTGCAGTATGGTCCGGACTTCCTCGTCAGCGCGGGCGTCGAGCTGTGCAAACGTCTTCTTGCCGCTCGCGGTAAGGGACAAAAGACTTTGCCGGCCGTCGGTTGCGGATGGCGTCTTTTTAATGAGCTTCCGCTTTTCCAAATCGCGAAGCAGACGGCTGAAATAACCGGCATCCAGCCCAAGCTCTTCAGCAATCTGAGTCGATGTGGGTTTCTCCCGGTGGGCAATTTCATACAGCACACGCACTTTACCGAGTGACAAAGGGCTGCTGTAGATCCCTTCGCGCAGGATTCCCATCTTGCGCGTATAAAAACGCGAAAAGGCCCGGACGGCCGTGACGGTTGAACCGCGATTCGTATCGGTCATTGAGTTTATTCCTTCATTACTTGACTATCGTAAGATATTTAGTTGATCTTAGTCAAGTATCAAAACATGCGATAATAGCTTGTATTTCCCCTCTTTATAAAGGAGGAGATTAAGAGGGAGATTGGAAAGGGGGGAAATTAGAGCAAAGCACTGGGACATCACCGTTGTCGAATTGTTATAGAGTGAAACGACTAGTTATCGCAGGAGGAATAATGATTGATTACAAGCTTGAGTATCTCTTTTCATACTCCGGTAGAGTGGCCGAACCGGAAATGATCGGTCCTGTTGCGGATGAAATCAGAGTGAATTTCTATTCTACCGGGGGCGTAATAAGCGGTCCAAAAATGCAAGGCAAGGTACGCCCGGTCGGCGGCGACTGGTTCACTGTCCGAAAGATGGAATCGGCCAGGTGAATGTCCGCGCAACTTTCGAAACGGACGATGGCGCGCTGATTCTGGTTTTTTATCAGGGCGTAATCGATCTGGGAGAGGACGGATACAATCGTTTCCTGACAGGAACCTGCCGCCGGAAGTGAACATCCGCACCTCGCCCGTTTTTTGACAACGCATCCGGATTACGTTTGGCTGAACCGGTTGCATTGTCTGGGAATCGGTCAATATCGTGTTGACGCAAATGAAGCGAAATACGATGTGTATGCCGTCCGTTGAAAAGTCGAATGCGGGCAGGGACGTTTCTTGATCCTGGTTTATCCCTCTGCGTGATGACGAATATCCTTCCCTTCCACAAGATAGACAACATCCTCTGCAATGTTCGTCGCATGATCGGCGACCCTTTCCAGATGCCGGGAGATGAGGATCAACTGCAATCCGATGGGAATCGTTTTTGGATCGGAGATCATGTATGTCAGGACTACCCGCAATACCTGGTCCTTCAAGGCATCCACCGCATCATCTCGTAGAATCACTGCTCTTGCTTCCTTTGCATCGGATGTGATGAAAGCATTCAGCGAATCCCGAACCATCTCTTTCACGATTTCTGCCATATGGGGAATATCAATCAGGGGGTTCAATTCGGGCTGCTGAAGAAGTGTTTGCACATTTTCAGTGATATTCACTGCTTGATCGCCAATCCTTTCCAAATCGTTACCGATTTTCATGCTGGCGATGATGAACCTCAAATCGTGAGCCATCGGTTGCTGCAAGCAAAGTAATCGATTTGCGTGGCTATCAATTTCCAGTTCAAAATGATTCACTTCCGCTTCCATTTCCGGAATCTTTTCTGCAACCGAAGCGTCTCTCTGAACGAGCGCCTGAATGCTGCAATGAATCATCTTTTCAGCAACACTGGCCATTGCGAGAAGCCTTTCCATCAGCGATTCGAGGTCCTTGTCAAATGCATTTCTCATACGAAAAGTGCCAGGGCTTTGAGAACATTTATAGCTTCTTGATCCATCTTAATAATATATAGGGTGTTCCTATCCGAAAAGGACCTCCTTCCGTGAGATAATCACCTAAGGCCCCTCGCCGCCGGAACTTGGCTTGGTCCCTACCAGATTATTAGCGACCTCGGTAAAGGCGGAATGGGAGAAGTTACCGTGCGATGGATACGCAGCTGGAACGTCAGGTCGCGATCAAAGTTTTTGTCAGAACATCTAACAGGTAATGAGAAAGTGCTGTCACGTTTCGAGAGGGAAGCATCTGAATGTTGGATGGGATTGGGACGACGTTCGCGATGCCCCCCGCTTTCAGAACTTGCTTCGTCAAATGAATTTCATTCCATAAATATCGCCTGGAATTGGATCCATGGACGAATATCTAAAAACCATTGTTGAGCGATCCAGCACTCTCTGGGAGCGCTCAAGTCCAATGTTTGTTTCTACGACAACAGACGGTGATCAAGAAACCATCGACTTCCGCATGAAAAAATGGCGCGAAGCATCCGCCAAAGGCGATCCGGAATTATTCGAAATTTGTTTGAAGCTCGATGATCTCGATGTCGCGATGGCTCGACAGTTTGTGGGACCGGTAAGACTGGCAGACGGTCAATCGTTGCCTTCCTGGGCGGCCATTACTTTGAAGGAAATTATAGAATCCGCCCGGTATCTCCCATCTGCTTCTTCAGCGGAAAAAATACCATTGCAGGAAGTACTTGTGCCGATCGTGTCGACCGCGTCCATTAGATTAAAAGGGCGGTTTTCGCGCCATGAAGATCTGCTGGCGTCAGGCGCGTTCACAGTCCTTGAAAGATCGCTGCTCTTATCTCTTTCGAACGCTTTTTCGCGCCCTGCTGTGTTAGAGCTCCATATCGCGCGTATGCTGAACCAATTGAAGGGAGATACTGCGGAGGAAAGATACGAAGATTTTCTGAAGAACAGAATAGGAAATCCGCAAGGCATGCTTTCCTTTTTTCTGGAATATCCTGTTCTAGCGCGTCTCACCGCGAACCTTGTGGAATCATGGGTGGAAAGTAACGCGCGGTTTCTTCTTCACCTGCGATCCGATTTCGACGAAATCCAAAATGTTTTTGCCAACGGCAAACATCCGGGAAAGGTGATTGAAATCGTCGATGGCTTATCGGATCCTCATGCCGGACGACAAACGGTTAAGGCACTCAGTTTTACTTGCGGAATGCGGCTGATATACAAACCGAAAAATCTTGGAATCGATATCGCGTTCACCGAAGTCTTATCCTGGCTGAATCAACAGCATAATCTTCTGCCGTTTAAGACTTTTCAAATTCTGGATAAAGGCAGTCATGGCTGGACCGAATTTGTGGATGCTCTGCCATGTCATCAGGAAGAAGAGGTGAAACGCTATTATCGGCGATCCGGGCAATTACTCGCACTGCTGTATGTTCTGTGAACCAGCGACTGCCATTATCAAAATATCATTGCATCGGGCGAATATCCGGTCCTTGTGGATATGGAAACGCTGGTTGATTGTCCTCTTTCCGGCGAGGATGAAGCTACGGCAGAAAAGGATGCGGAAGAAATTGTATTCGAGATCTTTTCCAGATCGGTGCTTCGAACAAATCTACTTCCTCACTGGAGGTTTTGGGAGCGCGGAAAAAGGGCGTGGGATCTGAGCGGTCTGGGCGCATCATCCAATCAAATACTCCCGTATCGTTACCGAAAATGGATCCATGTGAATACGGATAGAATGGATATGGTTCACGACTATTTTCCGTTCCCGGCCGGCTCCAATCTTCCTACCCGGAACGGTTCGGAAGTTTCATCGGCTGATTATGTAGAAGAGATCGTTCGTGGTTTTGAAAGCACTTACCGTTTCTTCCAAAACAGCAAGAACATTTTGCGGTCCCGGGAAAGCGTTCTGCATCGATTGTTCACACAAACGATACGGTACGTTCATCAGCCGACAAAGTACTACCATGCAGTTCTGGATTCAGCGATGACAGCCGATGCCCTAAAGGATGGAGTGGGTCGGAGCATACAGATCGAGCTGCTCTGCAGGAATTCTATCGCTCGGGATCGGAAGCACTTGTGGCCCTTGCTCACTCAGGAAAGAAAATCGATAGAACAAATGGACATCCCATTTTTTAAGATCGATCTTTCGAAGGGCGCGCTGGTCGGTCAGCCGGAAGGACAGAGGCTGGAACGCTTCGTGCGGACAAGTGCCGAACATTTTGTATTCATGAGAATAGCCGCGCTCGAAAATGAGGATTGCAACCAGCAAATCGGTTTCATCCGTGGCGCCTTTTTGACATTTTCGGATGATAGCTTCGTTTTCAATAAACCCGAAGAAGAGAACCAAACACCCTTCCTTGAAAGACAACAGCTGATTGATCAAGCGATTCTTCTAGGGGAAGAATTAAAGCGAGCTGCGATTGACGGAGCAGACGGTAGCATTTCATGGATTTCTGGCGAAAATCGTCCGGACGTAAACCAGTTTCAATTGGGTCCGACCGGTTTGAACCTTTATTCGGGAATTTGCGGAGTCAGTTTTTTTTTGTCTGCGCTCCATACAATGGCGCCTGATCGCGGATACCGTGAAATGGCTTTATCCTGTTTGAAACCTCTGCGTAGTTCTTTAAAAAAGAAGAAGATCGAGACCTTTCGATCTATCGGCATTGGAGGATTTAACGGAATCGGTTCTCTCTGTTATACACTGTTCCATTGCGCCCGGCTTCTGGATGAGCCCTCGCTTGTGGAAGATGCGCTCCGGATAGTAAGTTTGATCACGGACGACGATATCCTGAAAGATCAGGCTCGCGATGTGACCGGCGGATCTGCCGGTCTGCTTCTTTCTCTGCTCGCCGTGTATAAAGGGTTTCCGTGCGATGATCTTTTGGAGCGCGCACTGCTGTGTGGTGAATCGCTTCTTCAAAGAAGAATCGAAACAGCCGCCGGCCACCGCGTTTGGAAGACTTTTTCGGATCAACCACTCACCGGATTTTCTCATGGCGTCGCAGGAATCGCATACGCGCTCGCTTCTTTGTATCGGATTTCGGGACAATCGAAATATCTGGAAGCTGCGCGGGAAGGCTTTGCGTATGAGCGCAAATTTTATTTGCCGGAATTCAGGAACTGGAAGGACCTCAGAAACGATGAGACGAATTCCGGAAATGCGGTCTGCCTTATGGCGTGGTGCCACGGTGCTGCCGGCATAGGCCTAGCGCGTCTCGGTTCCTATGCAGTGATGAAGGATCATCAGATCAACGAAGAAATGGAAATTGCCTTCGAAACAACTCGCGCTTATCGCGAGGCGCGAATTGACTCGCTCTGTTGTGGCGATTCGGGAAGGACCGCTATACTGGCTTCAGCAGGCCGCAAGCTCGACCGATCCGAATGGATGTCCGAAGCAAATAGGACCGCTTCTGCAATGATCCACCGTGCGGCAAAAAACGGCTTCCGTCTACTTCACAACCCATCTCACGGTCTTTTCAATCCCGGTTTGTTCAAGGGTCTGTCGGGCGTTGGTTATTCACTGTTGAGCCTTGCAGACGATCAAGGCAGAATCCCCTGCCTGTTACTATTAGAGTAGAATTAGAATAATATTTGCATTCTTAGCAGGTTACGCAACCCACCGCTGTTGTGTCGGTGTCCCAGGTAAAGCCGCCACCGGCCACCTGATCCAGCGTCTCATCTGATAGTTCGGTCGTGCCTGGCTTTTGTGGCAAAACCAGATACACCTTATCCGGATTTTCTTCCAGTACTTTGAACTCCCATGCATCCGGAATGTTGTAGCCCATCTCGGCAGCTGCCGCTCTCGGATCCTTTAACAACTTTTCCTTAAACGCTTCCTCACGCCATGCGCGCACGATCAATTGCCTCTTCCAATTTGGATCCAATTCCTTTTCAGTCATCGATTCTTTCTCCTGATGTTGCTGACTATTATAGCACTCTCAATAACAGCAGCATGGATTGAATTGGGATGGCCTTCGCGATCATCCGCGCGATCCAGAACTTGCTAAATCAAATGAAATTCCCTAAGTAAATACACCAAGTCAAGCGCGCAAACCTGACGCGTTGGGCAGTTATAATTGTTGCTATGAATAAGCAAATTTTTATTACGCTTTTCTGCGTGCTGTTTGCGTGTCCGCTAGTAGATTCGACCAGCCATGTCTACACAGTGCTGATCGTGGGGAACCAGGCCGGCACACAGACCACCGAAGTTGCTGAGAACGGGGAGCGCAGATTCCGCTACGAATTTAACGATCGGGGAAGAGGGCCGGAGATCGATTGCCGGATGCGCTTGAATGACGCCGGTGTACCGGTCGATCTGGAAATATCAGGGAAGAATTATTACAAAGCTTCTGTAAACGAGCGATTCCATTTCCCGAATGGTAAGGCTCAATGGAAAAGCACCACGGAAAGCGGCGAAAAATCGCTGGACGACGATGCGTTTTACATCAGCGTAAATGGCGTGCCGGAGGAGCTTGGTATTTTGGCCGGCGCGCTGCTGAAAGACCCGGATCAAAAGATGGCATTGCTTCCGGCAGGGGAGACAAGCATCGAACAGGGCGGTCGTTTGCAAGTCAAAGCTAAGGGAGAGACGCGAACTGTTTCGCTCTACGCAATCGCGGGTCTTGGCTTTCTGCCGGTGCCTGTCTGGCTGAATGAAGACCGCTCGTTTTTTGCGGTAGTCGATACCTGGTTTACAACAATTCCGCAGGGTTGGGAAGATGCGGTTCCCACACTGCTCAAGAGCCAGGAAGAATTTTCTGCGAAGCGCTTTACCGCCCTCAGCGCAAAACTAACTCATCGGCCCGCGAAAAAGATCGCTATTGAACATGCGAATCTTTTCGATTCCGAATCAGCAGAGATCCGAAAGAGCATGACGGTTCTTGTTGAGGGAGGCAAGATTCAGTCTGTGGGGCCGGATGGACAGGTTGCGATTCCGCCGGATGTTCAGCGAATCGATGCAAGCGGACAAACTCTCATGCCTGGATTGTGGGACATGCATGTTCATGTCGTTGATCTGGATGGCTTGTTGCAGATTGCTGCCGGCGTCACTTCGGTGCGCGATCTTGCGAATGAAACGGAAAAAGCGCTGGCGCTGAAAAAACAATTTGATTCAGGTGCTCTGATTGGTCCTCGCATCATTCTTGCCGGCTTCATCGATGGTCCTGGACCTTATGCGGGACCAACAAAAGTCCTGGTTGCGAACGAACAGGAAGCCCGGAGCGCGGTCGATCGCTATGCAGAACTTGGATATGAGCAAATCAAAATCTACAGCTCTGTGAAACCGGAGCTTGTGCCTTCCATCATTGATGCTGCGCGCAAGAAACATCTACGCGTTAGCGGGCATATTCCTGCGTACATGACTGCCGAACAAGCGGTCCGCCTTGGATACGATGAAATTCAGCACGCGAATTTTCTCTTTCTGAATTTTCTTGCGGACACAGTTCAGGATACCCGCACGCCAGTTCGATTCTCAGCGGTCGCTGAACATGCAGCTGAGCTTGATTTAGATTCGCAACGCGTGAAGGATTTCATCCGGTTGTTGAAAGATCGAAAGACTGTGATCGATCCGACAGTCAATGTATTCGAAGGACTGTTTGTGGATCGTCCCGGAAAGGTTGCTCGCGGGTTTGCGGCGATCGCGGATCGACTTCCGCCGCAGGTCCGGCGAGGTCTTCTCAGCGGAGGGATCACCGTGCCGGAAGGGAAGGATCAACGGTATCGGGATTCGTTTGAGGCGCTGCTGCGTATGGTGAAAATAATGTATGACGCAGGGATAACGATTGTTCCAGGAACCGATTCGTTGGCCGGCTTTGGATTGCATCGCGAGCTGGAACTTTACGTTGAAGCCGGAATCCCTCCCGCGAAAGTGCTTCAGATTGCGACTCTGGGGAGCGCGCGGGTCATGAAAAAGGATGCACAGCTAGGATCGATTCAGCCGGGAAAGCTTGCGGATCTGATTCTGATTGATGGTGATCCGGCTTCGAACATCAGCGACATTCGTAGAGTCCGTGTGGTGATGAAAGATGGGAAGACGTTTTACCCGGCGGACATCTACAAAGCGGTCGGGATTCAGCCGTGACGATTCCGATAGGAGGACCGCCGCCAGTAATGAGCAGGCTTCAGCCGGAGATGAACGCCGGCTTCAGCCGGCATAAA